>DAOMFN010000068.1:0-7591 GCA_035429785.1 Anaeromyxobacteraceae bacterium | reverse complement strand
GGGGTGAGGCCGCGCTCGCGGGCGGCGTCCTCGGAGAAGCGGAGGAACACCCGCAGGGCGTGGCGGAACCGGGCGAGCGAGCGGTAGTCGCCCGTCGAGAGGTCGCGGTCGTCGCGGGAGCGGGGGGCGCTTCCGGGGCGGGCTGGGCCGCGGCGGGTGCCGGGATCGGAGCCTCCGGCCGTGCCACCGTCCCGCACCGGGCCTCGGCCTCGGCGAGGCGGCGCTTCTCCAGGTCGTACTTCGCCCGGGTGCTGGCGAGCATCTGCGCCTGGAAGTCGCTGGGCGTCACCGCCTCGATGGTGGCGACGGCCTTCGCGATCGACTCGAGGTCGGTGCGCATCCGCGCGACCTCCTCCTCGCAGGGTTGCGGCCGGGCCGCCACCGGCACGGCCAGCGCCAGCAGGAGCGGGAGGGCAATCGTGGTCCTCATGGTGGAGCGCAGGGTACCAGACCAGGCGGCGCGACGCGCCGTCAGGCCCGGGGCACCGGGGACTGGCCCTGCCGCCGGAGGAGCGCCTCCATCTCGGCGGCCGGCATCGGCTTGCCGAAATGCCATCCCTGCGCCCGGTCGCAGCCCTTCTCGACGAGGTAGCGGAGCTGGTCCTCCCGCTCCACGCCCTCTGCGAGGACCTCCATGCTCATCGCGTGCGCCATCCCGATGATGGCGTTCACGATGGCCCGGTCCTGCGGGTTCTCCATCATGTCGGCGATGAAGGCCCGGTCGATCTTGAGGGTCTGGATGGGGAAGCGCTTCAGGTACGCGAGCGAGGAGTACCCCGTGCCGAAGTCGTCGATGGCCACACGCACGCCGGCGTCGCGGAGCCCCTGCAGCGTGTGGAGCGTCCGCCGGAAGTCGTTCATGGCCACCGACTCCGTGATCTCGATCTCGAGGTGCCTCGGGTGGAGCTGCTCCTCCCGGAGGATCCCCGAGACCTTCGCTGCGAGCCCCTGGTTCTGGAAGTCGCGCCCGGAGAGGTTCACGGCCAGCGTGATGGGGGGCAGGCTCGCCTGTTGCCAGGCCCGGGCCTGCCGGCAGACCTCCCGGACGACCTGGTCGGTGATGGCCACGATGATGCCGGTCTCCTCGGCGAGCGGGATGAACTCGCCGGGAGGGACGAAGCCGGTCTCCGGGTGGACCATCCGGACGAGCGCCTCGGCGCCGACGATCCGTCCGGTCCCCAGCTCCACCGCGGGCTGGTAGTGGACGACGAAGCGCCGCTTCTCCACCGCCTCGGCGAGCTCCGCCTCCAGGCCGATGCGCCGGGAGACGCTCCGGCTCATCTCCGGCGTGAAGAACTGGACCTGGTTGCGCCCCATGCGCCGCGCCCGGGACAGCGCCACGTCCGACTGCTTGAGCAGGGAGGAGACGGTGTCGGTGCCGTCGGGCCCGGCGAGCGACACCCCGGCGCAGGCCGTGAAGTGCACGCTGGTCTGGTCGACCGACACGCCCTGCGAGACGAGGTCGAGGATGCGGCGCACCACCATCGTGGTGGCGTAGCGGGTCTCGAGCTTGGTGAGCAGCAGCCCGAACTCGTTGGGCGAGATGCGGGCCACCATGTCGGTCTCGCGCAGGCTGCCGCCGATCACCCCGGCGAAGACCCGGAGCACGCGGGCGCCGGCGCCGTCCCCGAACTCGTTCACGAACTCCCGGAAGAGGTCGAAGCGCAGGATGGCCACCGCGAACCGCTCCTGGTAGCGGCGGGAGCGGGCCAGCTCCTCCTCGAGGCGCTGGATGAACCGGGCCCGGTTGGGGAGCCCGGTCTCCGGATCGTCGACGGCGAGCGGCGCGAGCCGCCCCTCCCGCAGCCGCTTGCGGGTGACGTCGCGCAGGAAGGCCACCACCTCGCCGGCGCCGCCGGCGATGGCCCGGACCTCGAGGTGGCGGACCCGCCTCCGCTCCGGGATCCGGATCTCCTCGGTCTGGAGCCCACCGGCGTCGAGGGTGCGCGCGACCAGGTGGGTGGCCTGCTCCGCGGCCTCCCCCGGGAGGACCTCGGCGATCCTCCGCCCCAGGACGTGCGCGTAGCGGCTGCGGCGCACGCGCCCCTGCGGGAGGGCGGGCTCCCGGATGACGCCGTCGCGGCCGACGCGGAGGACGAGGTCTGGCAGCGCCTGGAGAAGGGCGCGGTAGCTGCCGTCGACGCGGTGAACCTCCTCGAGGGCCCGGCCGGCGCGGATGAGGTGCCCGACCCGGAAGCCGAGCACGCTGCCGTGGATGGGCTTCGTGGCGAAGTCGGTGGCTCCGGCCTCGAAGGCGTGCCGGATCGACTCCACGTCCTCGAGGGCGGTCATCATCAGGATGGGGGTGTGGCGCCCCTCGGGCAGGGCCCGGATGGCGGCGCACGCCGCGAACCCGTCGAGGATGGGCATGACCGCGTCGAGGAGGACGAGGTCGGGGCGGAGCCGCTCGAAGGCGGCCACGCCGTCGCGCCCGTTCGCGGCCTCCTCCACGTCGAAGCCGGCCGCCAGAAGGGCGTCGCGCGTGATGCGACGGGGGACCTCGTCGTCGTCGACGAGGAGGACGAGGGGACGTGCGGCAGGATCGTGCGGCTGCACGCCCTAGGCCCTCCCCGCCGGGGACGCAGCGGCCAGTCCGCCGGGCCCGGGCCCGGCGTGGAGGACGACCCGGTCGCGCCCTTCCTGCTTGGCCCGGTACATCGCCTCGTCGGCGCTGGCGAGGAGGTCGTCCACCTCCACGGGCGCGGTCGCCGGCGTCGCCGCCACGACGCCCAGGCTGGCCCGGAGCCGGACCGAGGCACCGCCGCCGACGCGGAGCTCCACGGCGTGGATGGCGCCGCGGATCCGCTCGGCCACGCCGCCCGCCTGCTCGAGCGTGGCGCCGGGCAGGAGGACGACGAACTCCTCGCCCCCCCAGCGCGCGCCGAAGTCGTAGTCGCGCCGGTTCTTCTCGAGCGCCTCGGCGACCCGCCGGAGGGCCTCGTCCCCGGCCGCGTGCCCGAAGCGGTCGTTGATCTCCTTGAAGTGGTCGAGGTCGACCATGATGACGCCCAGGCTGCCCCGCTCCCGCAGGGCGCGGCTGAGCTCGAGCCGCGCCCGCTCCAGGAGCGCCCGCCGGTTGGGGAGGTCGGTCAGGCCGTCCCGGGTGGCGAGCGCCTCCTCCCGGGCCAGCGAGTCGAGCAGCCGCCGCTCCAGGTCGAGGATCCGGGCCCCGACGCCCAGCCGCGCCAGGAGCTCCTCGACGCGGAAGGGCTTCGTGACGTAGTCGTCGGCTCCCGCCTCGAGCCCCTCCACGACGTCCCGCGCGCCGTCCCGGGCCGTGAGCAGCAGGGTGTAGACGTAGCCCGGGCCTCCCGCGGAGCGGATGCGGCGGATGAGGCCGGCGCCGTCGAGGCCGGGCATGAGCCAGTCCACCACCGCGATGCGGATGCGCTCCCGCTGGATCGCTTCCCAGGCCTCGTCACCGTCACCCGCGGTGACGACGTCCCATCCGGCCTTGCGGAGCTCCGGCTCCAGCATGCGTCGCAGGAGCAGGTCGTCATCCGCCAACAGGACCTTCATCGCCCACCCTCCAGCACGGAGTGTAGGCCATCGATGAGAGTCTCCCAAGCTCGCGGCCCGGCCCACCTCCGCCTACACCGGCGCCGCGAACGGCGCGCTCAGGCCATCGTGGACCGGACGCTCGGCCGCGCCAGCACCACCGCCGCCCAGTCGCGGAGCACCGGGTGGGCCGCGCGCCAGTCGCGCTCCGGCTGGCGGAGGTCGAGGTAGAGGAGCGCGCACGCGAGGGCGAGATCGGCGAGCGAGACGGAGCCCCCCTCGCACCAGGCGCGGCCGCGCAGCGCCTCGGCGGCATGGGCGAGGGCCCGGCCGATCGCGCCGTCGTGGAGGGCGAAGGTCGCCGGATCCCGGCGCTCCGGCGCCCGGAGCGACTCCAGGCGCATCGCCACCGCCGCGTCCATGACGCCGTCGGCGAGCGCCTCCCAGCGGCGGACCCGCATCCGGGCGAGCGCGTCCGCGCGCGGGATGAGCACCGGGGCGTCGTTCAGCCCGTCCAGGAACTCGCAGATGACCGGCGAGTCGAAGACCGGCGTGCCGTCGTCGAGGATCAGCGTGGGCACCCGGGCGAGGGGGTTGGCGCGGGGGACGGCGCTTCCGGGCTCCCGCGGCGGGTCGACGACGAACTCGCAGGGGATGGCCTTCTCCGCGAGCACGAGCCGGACCTTGCGGGTGTAGGGGCTGGTCAGCGATCCCAGGAGCTTCACGAGGCACCTCCCCGGCCGGAGCCGATCAGGATGGACCGCATCGAGAGCGAGCCCAGGTCGAAGCCCTCGATGGGGAAGCCGACCGGCTCCCCTGGCTGGCTGGCGCCGGCGACGTAGAGCAGGGGCAGGTAGTGGTCGGGCGTGGGGTGGGAGAGCCGGCCGTCGTCGCTCTCCGGCGCGCGGACGAGGAAGGCGTGGTCGTGGTCGGCCACCGCACGCGCCACGTCGGCGTCGAACCGGCGCGCCCAGTCGGGCGTGGACCGCTCGCCGGTCCGCATGGCGGTGAAGGCCAGGCGGAGGTTGTGGGTGACGTTCCCGCTTCCCAGGAGGAGCACCCCCTCGTCGCGAAGCGGCGCGAGGCGGCGGCCGATGGCGAGATGCTCGGCCGGCGGCAGCCGCCCGTCGATGCTGAGCTGGACCACCGGGACGTCGGCCGCGGGGTACGCGTGGAGGAGGACGCTCCAGGTGCCGTGATCGAGCCCCCAGTCGCCCCGGAGCGCCGCGCGCTGCTCGCCCACGAGCGACACGGCGCGGCGCGCGAGCGCGGGATCGCCCGGGGCCGGGTACTCGATGCGGTAGAGCGGCTCGGGGAACCCGCCGAAGTCGTGGATGGTGGCGGGGCGCTCGTCCGAGGTCGCGAAGGTCCCGGCCACGTACCAGTGGGCCGACACCGCGAGGATGGCCCGCGGGCGCGGGAGCAGGGCGGCGAGGGCGCGGAAGCCCCGGCTCCACTCGTTCTCCTCGATGGCATTCATGGGCGAGCCGTGCCCCACGAAGAGGACGGGCATGCGCTTCCCGGAAGCGCTGGCGCTCGCTCGCTGCCCGGCGACCGTCATGCCGTCCTACCTTAATGACTGCGACCTTCCCCGGCGGGAAGATCCGCTCCCGCCTGCCGCCTAGTTCCAGTAGTACCGGAGGTTGAGCCAGGCGAGCGTGGACGTGGCGACCTGCGCGGTGTTGATCGTGTTCCACCGCCAGTCGATCTCGAGCCCGACCGCCATGTCCTTGCGGCCCGTGTAGTAGAAGCCGAACCCGGCCTCCTGCGCGGTGGGCACCTTGTTCCCGCCGACGCCGGTCGTGAGCTGGTAGGCCACGTTCACCCCGAGTGGCAGCCACTTCACGAGCGGGAGCGCGTCGAACTCCCCCGACCCCGCGAAGGTCATGCCGTTCTGGGCGATGGAGTTCGTCCCGGTCTTGGTGGGTGCGATGAACTGGACGTTGGCGGTGAAGCCCAGGTAGGGCGTGGGCGCCCAGGCGCCGGCGAGGCCGGCGATCCAGGTGATGGTGTCGTCGGCCTGGAGGGCCGCGCTCAGGGAGTCCCTGCACTGGTCCGGGTTCGTGGGGCAGTTCTCGATGATGGACCGGATCCCGTCGGCGAGCAGGAGCGCGTAGGTCGGGCCGTAGGCGGCGTCGACGGCCGCCGAGAACCGGAAGTTGTCGCCCACAGGGAGGCTGCCCTTCACCCCGACGTCGCCCGTGATGCGGGCCGACGTCCCGATGGTGAACGCGGCGCCGCTCCCGGTGCCCAGGTAGGCGGTGGCGCTGAGCCCGGCGCGGACCGAGAGGTACTCGAGGATGCGGACGTTGAGCAGCATCCCCAGGCCGAGCCCGGTGTAGCCGTACCACTTCTCGCCGGAGAAGTAGGGCGGGGGCGTGTCGGGGTTGACCGCGGGTCCGAGCGCGTTCCCGGCTCCCAGGCCGAAGAAGGTGCCGAAGGCGGTGTAGGAGAAGGGATCCTCGAGGATGTGCGAGGGCAGGAAGAGGTGGCCGTTCAGCTCGCGCCCCATGGGCCGCTCCTTCACCGGCACCGGGGCCTCGGCGGTCGCCGCCGGCGTGGCCGTGGCGGTCGCCGCCGGCTTCGCGGCCGGCTCCGGGGTCGCGGCCGTGGGCGTCTGGGCCCAGGCCGGGAAGCAGGAGAACACGGCGGCGAGTGCGACGACTCGCCGGGTGAGCTTCGGATCGACGCGGTTCATCGAGACCTCCTCGAGGGTTTGCCGGGCGGCCGTCACCCCGGCTCGGGGAGAAAATAGCCCAAACGCGGCACGATCGGGCCCCTCGCTGTCGCAAATCCCGGATCCGCGGTAGAAGGACCCCACTTCGCGTCGACCTCCGCTCGCCCCGAGCGGTCGCCTACCCGGATGGAGGCGGCCGTGGAAGGATTCGCAGCGGGGACGCTCGTGCGGCACAGGGTCCTGGGTACCGGAAAGATCGTCGCCGTCGAGGCGCTCGCCCTCCACGTCTTCTTTCCGGCGAGCGACACCCGCTTCGCGGCCAAGCTGCGCTGGCCGGCAGCCGGGGCCTTCCTCTCCCGGGAGGGCACCGAGCCCGACCCCTGGCTGCAGGGGCTCACGTCGTTCGCGCTCGATCCGGAGTCGGGGCGCTACGCGCTGGCCGCCAATTTCGTCAGCCAGGACGAGGCCGTGGCGAGCTTCCTCGCCGAGCATCCCGGAGCCTTCGCCGGGGAGGCCGCTGCGGGCCGGGGCGCTCCGCGCATCGACCGGGGGGCCCGCTGGCGCGGCGCCATCCGGGCATGGGAGACCCAAATGGGCCGGGGCCAGCTCGACCGACTGGTCGCCGACGCCGAGCACGAGGAGGTGGCGCGGCGACTCCTCCGGGTCGTCGGCGCGACCGCCGGGGTGCCCGGGATGCCCGAGCCGGCCGATCTCGAGGAGGCGTTCGAGTCCGGGGACGAGCTGCGTCACTTCCTCGCCGCGCTGGCCGGTTACCTCTCGGTCCCCTCCCCGGCCCGGGCCCGCTTCGATCGGCTCTCCGCCGCCGTCCACGCGCTCGGGGCCGGTCCCGACGCGGCCTGGCCGCTCGTCACCTTCTTCCCGTTCGCCGCCTCACCGGAGCGCCACGCGGTGCTCGTCCCGCGGTCCGCCTGCGCGGGAGCGAGCCGTCTCGGCTGTGAACTCCAGTTCCAGCCGGCTCCCACCTGGGCCACGTACGGCCGGTACCGGGAGCTGTCCACGCGCCTGCTCGCGGCGCTGGCGCAGTCCGGCGCCCGCGACCACGCCGACGTCGAGTGCTTCCTTCACGCCACCGGCACGCGGCGCCCCTTGGCCGAGCGCCGCCCCCGCGCGAGCGCAGCGCCCCCGGCGGAGGCTCCCGCCCGCACCGCATCCCGGAGGAAGCGATGAACGACGGGTTTCGAGACCTGAAGGAGCGCATCCGCCGCCTCGACGCGTTCCTCATGGACGGCGGGCTGTCCGACGCCGCCTTCGCGCAGGCGCTGAGCCGGGTGCGGCGGGCCGCCCGCCGCGGGGACCGGACGCGCGAGCCGACCCCCGAGCTGCTCACGCTCCTCGAGCAGGCCGAGTCCCTCGCCCGCAAGGCCGGCTGAGACGCCGTGACCGGAGGAGACCCGC
>DAOMFN010000067.1:0-7604 GCA_035429785.1 Anaeromyxobacteraceae bacterium | reverse complement strand
GCGGCGGCTTCGGCCGCACCCCCGGCACCGGCGAACCAGCCCGCGGCGTCCGCGCCGCCCCCCCCGGCTCCGCCCGCCGGCGGAAACGACACCGGAGGCGGCGCGAGCTAGCGCCCCTCACCAGGAGAGAGACGAAGATGCCGAAGCTGAAGACGAAGAGCGCAGCCAAGAAGCGCTTCCAGGTGAAGAAGAGCGGCGAGGTGAAGTTCCGCCGCGCCGGGGTGCGCCACCTCGCCACCTTCGGGAAGACGCCGAAGCAGAAGCGCGGCCTCCGCGGCACGAGCCACCTCACGCCGATGGACGCCAAGAAGGTGAAGGAGAACTTCCCGTACGCCCGCTAGGGCGCACGTTCCGTGAACGCCCAAGCGGGGCATCGGAAGCGCTCGGGAGGAAGGTCCTCCCGGCCCCCCGCCGGCACAGCAGGAGCAGGAGAGAAGCATGCGCGTCAAGAAGGGCGTCAAGGCCCGCCGCCGTCGCAACAAGGTCCTGAAGCTCGCCAAGGGCTTCCGGGGCCGCCGCAAGAACGCGTACCGCCGCGCCAACCAGGCGGTGGAGCGCGCCCTCGACTACAGCACCCGCGACCGCCGCCGGCGCCGCCGGGAGTTCCGCTCGCTCTGGATCGTCCGCATCAACGCGGCCGCCCGCCAGAACGGCACGACCTACTCGCGCCTCGTCGGCGCGATGCACAAGGCCGGCGTCGCGCTCGACCGCAAGGTGCTCGCGGAGATCGCGCTGTCGCTCCCGGCCGACTTCGCGGCCGTGGTCCGGGCGGCCCAGGCCTAGAGCCGAGGGCACGTGGACCTCATCCGCGATCTCGAGGCCCTGGCGGACGGGGCGAGGCAGGCCATCGCCTCGGCGGCGGACGACCGCGCGCTCGAGGACCTGCGCGTCCGCTACCTGGGCAAGAAGGGCGAGATCTCGGCCGTCCTCCGCGGGATGGGGCAGCTCCCCGCGGAGGACCGACCACGCGTCGGCGAGGTCGCGAACCGGGTCCGGGACGAGGTGGAGGGGCTGCTCGCCTCGGCGCGCCGGCGGCTCGACGACGAGCGGCTGGAGCGCGAGCTCCAGGGCTCGCGCATCGACGTCACGCTCCCCGGGCGCCGGCTCCTCCCCCGCGGGAACCGCCACCCGGTCACCCGCGCCACCGAGGAGATCACCGGGATCTTCGCGCGCCTCGGCTACGAGGTGGCGAGCGGGCCGGAGATCGAGCTCGACTGGTACAACTTCGAGGCGCTGAACATCCCGGCGGATCACCCCGCCCGGGACATGCAGGACACCTTCTACGTGGACGAGTCGGTGCTCGGCCGCCCGGCCGGGCAGGGGGCGGTGCTCCTGCGCACCCACACCTCGCCCATCCAGATCCGCGCGATGCGCCGGGCCGGCAAGCCGCCGGTGCGGGTGGTCGCGCCCGGACGCGTCTACCGCAGCGACTACGACCAGACCCACTCGCCGATGTTCCACCAGGTGGAGGGCATCTGCGTCGGGCCGGGCATCACCTTCGCCGACCTGAAGGGCACGCTCGGCGCCTTCGCGCGCGCCTACTTCGGGGCCGGGACCCGCACGCGCGTGCGCCCGAGCTACTTCCCCTTCGTGGAGCCCGGCGCGGAGGTCGACGTCTCCTGCTCGCTCTGCGGCGGGAAGGGGGAGCGCGGCGGCGGGCGCTGCGGCACCTGCAAGGGCACCGGCTGGCTGGAGGTCCTCGGCTCGGGGATGGTCCACCCGAAGGTGCTCGAGAACGTCGGCTTCGACCCGGCCCAGGTGACCGGCTTCGCCTTCGGCATGGGCGTGGAGCGCATGGCGATGCTGAAGTACGGCATCGGCGACCTGCGCCTGTTCTACGAGAACGACCTCCGCTTCCTCGGGCAGTTCTGACCCATGCGCATCTCCCTCTCCTGGCTGTCCGCCTACGTCCCCGTCCCGCCTCCGGAGGAGGTGGCGCGCCGGCTCACCGCCGTCGGCCTCGAGGTCGAGGCGGTCGAGCGGATCGGCGGCGCCCTCGACGGCGTGGTGGCGGCCCGCATCCTCTCGGCCGAGCGCCACCCCAACGCCGACAAGCTGTCGGTCTGCCAGGTCGATGCCGGGCAGGGCGCGGTGCAGGTGGTCTGCGGGGCCACGAACTGGCAGGTGGGCGACGTGGTGCCCCTCGCCACGCCCGGCACGCGGATGCCGGCCGGCCACGCCATCGGAGCCGCGAAGCTGCGCGGGGTCGACTCCCACGGGATGCTCTGCTCCGCGAAGGAACTGGCCCTCTCCGAGGACGGCTCCGGCCTCCTCGTGCTGCCCGGCGACGCCGTCCCCGGGACGCCGGTGGCCCGCGTGCTCGGCATCGAGGACGTGGTGCTCGAGGTGAACGTCACGCCGAACCGGGCCGACGCCCTCTCGCACCTCGGCGTGGCCCGCGAGGTCGCCGCCGCCACCGGCGCGAGCGTGACCTGCCCGGAGCCGCGCCTGGCGCAGCAGTCTCCCCCGGCCTCGCAGGCGGTGAAGGTCACCATCGAGGCCCCGGATCGCTGCCGGCGCTACGCCGCCCGCGTCATCGAGGGCGTGCGGATCGGCCCCTCCCCGGCCTGGCTGCGGGTCCGGCTGGAGGCCTGCGGCGTCCGCTCCATCTCCAACGTCGTCGACGCCACCAACTTCGTCCTCCTCGAGCGGGGCCAGCCCCTCCACGCCTTCGACCTCGACAAGGTCGCCGGCGGGGAGATCGTCGTCCGCATGGGCCGGCCCGGGGAGAGGATGACCACGCTCGACGGGGTGGAGCGCACGCTCTCCCCCGACGACCTCGTCATCGCCGACCGCGACCGCGCCAGCGCGCTCGCCGGCGTCATGGGCGGCGGCGACTCGGAGATCTCGGCCGGCACCACCCGCGTGCTGCTCGAGTCGGCCTGGTTCGAGCCCACCGGCGTCCGCCGCACCGCGCGCCGCCACGGGCTGCACACCGAGGCCTCCCACCGCTTCGAGCGCGGGGTCGATCCCGAGGGCGTGGTCGCGGCCCTCGATCGCTGCGCGGCGATGATCGCCGAGCTGTCCGGCGGGGTGGTCCGCAAGGGGGCGGTGGACGCCTACCCGACGCGCCGCAAGCCGGTGGACGTCGTCCTGCGCTGGGCCCGCCCGGCGGAGATCCTGGGCATGCCGGTCTCCCGCCGCGAGGCGCGCGAGGTGCTCGCCTCGCTCGGCTTCGAGCTGCGCAGGACCGGCCCGAGGCAGGCCACCTTTCGCGTGCCCAGCTGGCGGCTCGACGTCACCCGCGAGGAGGACCTCGTCGAGGAGATCGTGCGGCTCCGGGGGTACGACGCCATCCCCGAGACCCTGCCGCCGGTGGTCTCCGACACGCCCGCGCCCCCGCGCGCCGCCGTGGTCGCGGAGCGGACCCGCCAGGCGCTCGAGGCGGCTGGATTCTCCGAGGCGGTGAACTTCAGCTTCGTGGCCCCGGCCGATCTCGCGCCGCTCGCCCCGGGCGACGGGAGGCCAGGCATCCCGCTCCGGAACCCCATCAGCGCCGACCTCGCGGTGATGCGCTCGAGCCTCGTCCCGTCCCTGCTGAAGGGGCTCGCCTACAACCGCAGGCAGCGGGTCGAGGACGTCCGCCTCTACGAGATCGCCGCCACGTACGCGTTGCCCCGCCCGGGCGCGACCGACGACGCCCCGGCCCGCGAGGAGCAGCGGGTGGCGGGGATCGCCGCCGGCCGGCGCCACCCGGTGGGCTGGTCCACCGCCGGCGATCCGCTCGACTTCCACGACCTGAAGGGCGCCCTCGAGGCGCTCCTCGAGACGCTGGGCGTCTCCGGGGTCGCCTTCGTCGCCGGCGGGCCGCCCTGGCTCCACCCGCGGTCGGCGGCCACGCTGGAGGCCGGTCTTCCCGGGGGCGGGCGCGTGGTCCTCGGGCACGCGGGCGAGGTCCACCCGCGCGTTGCCGGGGCCTTCGAGCTCCCCCGCGGTGTCTTCGCCTTCGACCTCTCCTTCGAGGCCCTCGTCGAGGCCGCGAGGCTCGTCCGTGGCCACGCCGACGTCGCCCGCTTCCCGGCGGTCCTGCGGGACCTCGCCGTGGTCGTGGCGAACGAGGTGGAGTCCCGCGCGGTGCTCGACCGGGTCCGGCAGGAGGGGCTCGTCGAGGAGGTGACCCTCTTCGACGTCTACCGCGGCGCCCCCATCCCCGAGGGCAAGAAGAACCTCGCCATGGCCATCCAGTACCGGGCGAGCGACCGCACCCTCACCGACGCGGAGGCCGACCTGGCCCACGGACGCATCGTCGAGCGGCTCCGGTCGGAGGTCGGCGCCGAGCTCCGCGGGTGACCGCGCGCCGGGACGGTGAACCGTTCGTTTGACAGTCCGGGTCGAATCAGCTAGGGAGTACGGGTACTTGGGCGCTGCGGCGCCCTCGAGGGCGAGGTGAGCGTGACCAAGGCCGACATCATCGAGAGCGTCTACGAGAAGGTGGGCTTCTCCAAGAAGGAGGCCGCCGACGTGGTGGAGATGGTGTTCGACACCATCAAGGAAACCCTCGAGCGCGGCGAGAAGATCAAGATCAGCGGCTTCGGGAACTTCATCGTCCGCGACAAGAAGTCGCGGGTGGGTCGCAATCCGCAGACCGGCGAGGAGATCGAGATCTCCGCGCGGCGGGTGCTGACCTTCCGTCCCAGCCAGGTGCTGAAGAACGCCCTGAACGGCGGACCGGAGGAGGGTGCGCCCCCCGCGGCCCCTCCGGCGCAGCCCGCGCCGTGACGGCCGGGGAGCGGGCCCGCCCGGGCCCTACCGCTCCTCGCGCTCGCCCAGTATCCGGTAGAGCGTCTTCCGGTCGATCCCGAGGATCTCGGCCGCGCGGGTCTTGTTGCCGGCGGTCTCCTGCAGCACCTGGGTCGCGTAGCGCCGCTCGAGCTCCGCGAGCGACGGGCGGTCGGACGTGTCGGGCACCGGGGATGCGGCCGGCGCCGGATGGGCCTTGCGGATCGCGTCGGGCAGGTCCTCCGGGAGGACCACGCCGGACGGGTTGAGCGCCAGCGCCCGGGCCACGACGTTCTCGAGCTCGCGGACGTTCCCGGGCCAGTCGTGGGCCACGAGCAGCTCGCGCGCGGCCGGGGAGATGGCCGAGCCCTCCGCGCGCCCGTGCTTCTGGGCGAAGTGCTCGGCGAGCAGCGGCACGTCCTCCCGGCGCTCGCGGAGCGGCGGGATCCGGATGCTGACCACGTGGAGGCGGTAGTAGAGGTCGGCGCGGAAGGTCCCGGCCTTCACCGCCGCCTCCATGTCGCGGTTCGTGGCCGCGACCACGCGCACGTCCACGGCGATGGGCTCGTTCGCGCCCACGCGGCGGATGGTGCCCTCCTGGAGGGCCCGCAGGAGCCGGGCCTGGAGGTTCGGCCCGATGTCCCCGATCTCGTCGAGGAAGAGGGTGCCGTGGTGCGCCTCCTCGAAGAGCCCGCGGCGGGCCGCCTGAGCCCCGGTGAATGCGCCCCGCGCGTGGCCGAAGAGCTCGCTCTCGAGCACCCCCTCGGCGATGGCGCCGCAGTCCACCGCCACGAAGGGGCCGCCGGCGCGGGGGGACGCGGCGTGGATGGCCCGGGCCACGAGCTCCTTGCCGGTGCCGCTCTCGCCCTGGATGAGCACGGTGGCGTCGCTCGACGCCACGCGCGCCGCGGTCTTGTAGACCTGGAGCATGGCCTCGCTGCGCCCCACCACGTTCTCCAGCCGGTAGCGGTCCCGCAGCCCGCGCCGGAGCGCCCGGTTCTCCATGGCGAGGGCCCGGTGCTGGAGGGCGCGCGACACGACGATCTGGATGGCGTCGACGTCGTAGGGCTTGGACAGGTAGTCGGCCGCGCCGCGCCGGATGGCCTCCACCGCGCCGTCGATGTTCCCGAAGGCGGTGACGAGGATCACCGGGGTGTCCGGGGCCCGGTCCTTGAAGGCGTCGATGACCTGGAGCCCGTCCATCTCGGCCATCCGGATGTCGGACACGACGAGGTCGGGCGGGTCGCCGGAGTCGAGCGCAGCCACCGCCTCGCGGCCGTCGGAGAGCGCCGTGACCCGGTGGCCCGCGCCCCCGAGGATCCGGGCGAGGAGGTCCCGGCTCGACTGGTCGTCGTCCACCACCAGGATGCGGGCCGGTTCCATGGGGGAATTCCTATCGCGGAGGGGCGGGGGGCGCCGAGGGCGGGGCGGGGAAGAGGAGGGTGAACGTGGAACCCGCGCCCGGCGCGGTCTCCACCTCGATGCGCCCGCGCAGCGCGCCGGCGATCTCCCGCGAGATGGCGAGACCGAGGCCGGTGCCCTTCCCGGCCTCCTTGGTCGTGAAGAACGGCTCGAAGATGTGCTTGCGCGCGTCGGCGCCGATGCCTCCGCCCGTGTCGGCGACCGAGAGCGCGAGCTGGTCGCCGGTCCGGCGGGCGCGGACGGTCAGGCTGCCCCCCACGGGCATGGCGTCGACGGCGTTGGAGATGAAGTTCCCGAGCACGTGGCGGACGAGCGAGGGGTCGATGCTGGCGGGACCCAGGTCGGGCGGGACGTCGCGGAGCACCTCGATGCGCGCCCGGGCCTCGGCCGACACGTTGAGGGAGAGGGCCTCGTCGACGAGCGCGCCGAGCTGCACGGGCTCGGGACGGGGGACGAGGGCCCGGGCCGAGTCGAGGAAGCGCCGGATGATGGAGGTCATGCGCTGGACCTCCCCCTCCACGACCCGGAGCTGCTCCCGCACCGGCGGCGGGCAGGCGGCGTCGCGGGCGAGCAGCTGCACGTGGCCGCTGATGGCGTTGAGCGGGTTCCCGAGCTCGTGGGCGATGGTGCCGGAGAGCTGTCCGAGCGCCGCCAGCCGCTCCTGCGCGGAGCGCTCCCGGCGGGCCTCGACGAGGAGGTCGTTCAGCTCCGCCAGCTCGCGGTTCTTGCGGGCGAGGTCGGCGGTGGCCTCCTCGACCCGGTCCTGCAGCTCGCGGTTGAAGCCCCGCACGCGCCCCAGCATGGCGTCGAGGCCGCGGGCCAGCGTGCCGATCTCGTCGCGCCGTGAGGCGCCGGGGATGGAGGCGCCGTCGAGGTCCCCCGACTCGATCGCGGACACCGAGCCCGCGAGCGCGCTGAGCGGCCGGACCAGCACCCGGTTCAGGACCAGCGTGAAGGCCACGAAGACGAGCAGCGCGGCGAGCGCGGTGGAGGCGACGAAGATGAGGGCCTGGCTCCGGCCCAGCTTCTCGGCCTCCGAGAGGCTGGTCTCGAGGCGGATGGCCGCCACCGGGTGGCCGAAGGAGTCCTTCACGGGCAACTCGACGCGGACGGCGCGGTCGTCCCCGTCGCCCACGACCTCCGAGGACGCCTGCCCCGGGAACGAGTAGTCCACGACGTCGAAGGTGGTCTCGGGGCCGTACGGACCGTACTGCATGCGGACCACGTCGTCCTTGCCGGGCTTGCGGATGATGAGCTCGGCCGAGCGGACCCCGCGGTGCTGCCGGAGGAGCGCGGCGAGCCGGTCGGCGGCGCGCGCCGGGTCGAGGTCGCGCGAGAGGTCGAGGTCGGCGCGGACGGCGCGGGCGACCTCCACGGCGCGATCCTGGATGGCCGACTCCACGGCGCGGGAGGCGGCCCCCGTTCGTGACGCGGAGCGTGAAGCGTCACACCGGCGCCGAGCA
>DAOMFN010000066.1:2811-7615 GCA_035429785.1 Anaeromyxobacteraceae bacterium | reverse complement strand
CGACCGGCGCTCCTTCTCGGCCCAGAGGTCGTCCATCGTCGTCTGCGCGCGGGTCTTCCGGGAGAGTCCCATGTCCCGCAGCGCGCGGTCCGCGTCGGCGTCCATCATCACGCTCGTGGAGCGCCCCACGCCCTTGCGCATGCTGGACCGGAAGGCCGCGGACGCGGCGAACTCGTCCCGGCTCCGCATCGTGTCGGAGATCTGCCTCGCCGCGTCGGCCTCGGCCGGGAGGCCGCGGTCCATCGCCGACTGGTAGAGGACGAACACGCGCTCGTGGGCCTGCGCGTGGCGTCCCTGGCGGGCCAGCTCCTCGGCCTCGATCTGGGCGCGCACGAGCTCCGCCTGGGCCACGATGACGTCCACGTCGCGGTCGGGACGGACCTGCTCCGAGCCGGGCAGGACGCGCTCCACCGTCGCCTGCACGACGGCCTGGCCGGCCGTCATCCGCCTGCCGCCCGCGAGGGTCCTCCAGGCCACCTCCACCTCGAAGGCGGCCGCGGGCGAGGCACCCGGCGCCTGCAGGGCCGGGAGCTCGACGGAGAGGACCACGCTGCGGGTCTCCTCGGCGAGGATGTCGGGGATGCGCACCTCGACGCCCTGCCCCCGGGGGTCGGCGTCCACGTCGGAGAGCACCGCGTCGATCCGGGCCCCGCCGAGCGGGCGGACGTGGAGCACGATGTCCTGGGCGTAGGTGGAGAGCAGGCCGCCGAGCTCGTGGGCGAAGGCCGTCCGCGCGTCGTCGGGTCCGGCGACGAACGCGTAGTTGCCCTTGCCGCGGGTGGAGAGGTCGCGCAGCAGCTCCTGGTCCGCGTCCGCGCCGTAGCCGAAGGCCGAGAGCGTGGCCCGGCCCAGGCTCGACTCGAGGAGCGGCAGGAGCTCGCCCGACCGGGTCGCGACGCCGACGTTGGCGCAACCGTCCGTGAAGAGGATCACGCGGACGAGCATCCCGGGAGGCAGGTCCGCGCCGTTGCCGAGGGCGAGCCCCTCCAGCATCCCGCCGGCGAGGTTGGTGGAGTCGTGGGAGCGGAGCTGCTCGACCGCGGTGCGCAGCTCCGCCTTGCGACCCGCGGTCATCGGGAGCGGGGCGGCGACGACGCGCACCTCCGACGCGAAGGTGACGATGCCGCAGCGGTCGCCGGGGGCGAGCTGGTCGACGAGGAGCTGGACGGACCGCTTCGCCTTCTCGAGCTTCTCGCCGGCCATCGAGCCGGAGACGTCGACGACCGGGACGACGCAGACGGGTGGGCGGGTCGTCTCGCCGGCGACCGGGGGCGCCTCCAGCGTGACGGCGAGGTGGGTGCGGAACGGCAGGTCGAAGCGGACCTTCTGGTACGGCAGCAGGGCGGCGATCTTCATGGGTGTTCCTCCTCGTTAGCCATTCTGTTCACGGCACGGACACGCGACTTCGCCACCCCGCACGGGGTGGGCGGGCAATGCTTGCAACTGCGGGGATCCTGAAGTACGTTAACTCTGGAGTTCACGACCGTCAAGGAGCCCGATGGGGTCCGATCGATCGACCTTGTCCAGCCTGGTGCCGGACAGGGTCCGCAAGCGACGAGAGGAACGGGGGATCTCCGGGGCCGACCTGGCCCGGCGCGTCGGCGTGTCGCCGGCGTACGTCTCCCAGATCGAGAAGGGTCTCCGGGTCCCGGACGTCCCGGTGGCGGTGCGCATCGCCCGCGTCCTCGAGGACGACGAGGCGCTCTACGTGGCCTGGTGCCGCGACCACAAGGCGCGCTCCCGCACGAAGACCCCCAGCGCGGAGCCCGTCGACGCCTGGACGCGCCTCTACCGGACCGAGCGCTTCGACGACGACCGCGACTTCGAGAGGACGGTCGCGAGCGGCAAGGACATCCCGCCCGCGACCCCGTCCGAGGTGTTGTTCAGCCAGGCGCATCGGGCCGAGACGCTCCCGCCGACCCGGGCGCTCCTCCTCGACTCGGCCGACGAGGCGCCGGGGACCGTGGAGACCCTGCGGGACGCGCTTCGCGCCCGGGAGGCGAGGGCAGGGCGATCGCTCGTCACCGCACCGGTGCTCGAGCCGGGGAAGGACCCGGGCGAGCGGGAGGAGATACCCCGGCAGCTCCGCGTGGACGAGATGGTCATCGACCCGCGCCTGCTGTCCGCGCCCATCCGCGGCCGCCCGTTCGTCTTCCGCGCCGACGAGGAGGTGTCACGCCGGGTGAGAGACCGGGTGGAGCCGGGCGACCTCGTCATCGTGTCGCGCGACCTCGACGACCGCGCGCCGGAGCCGGGGAGGGTCTACGTCCTGCGCAGGGAGGGCCGGGTGTTCCTCGCGCGCCTGGCCCGGTTCGGCGACCGGTTCCTCGTGCAGCCGGGCCCCGGGGAGACGGACATGGTCGACGTCGGCCTCTCGCCGGGCGGGCCGCCGAAGCCGGCGATCGCGGGCGAGGTCGTGGCGGTGGTGCGGGGGTAGGAACTCCCCCGTCGTTTGACCGGCTCCAGCCCGAAGGGCAAGAATCGGCGCTTCCGTCCGGGAGGGACATCTCGTGAGACGTCACGTCGGCCTCGACCTGCGGAACGGGATCGCGACCATCACCATGGACAGCCCGCCGGTGAACGCGTTCACCGACGCGCTCCACCGCGACTTCGTGGCCGTGCTCGACGCGCTCGAGCGCCATCCGGCACGGGCGGCGGTCATCACCGGCACGGGCCCGTACTTCCAGGCCGGAGGCGACATGAACCGCTTCCTGCAGATCGAGACGGTGGAGGACGCCACGGCCTTCGTGCAGATGGTCCAGGGCTTCATGGACCGGATCGCGGCCCTCCCGTTCCCGACCATCGCGGCCGTGAACGGATACGCGCTGGGGGGAGGACTCGAGATCGCGCTCGCCTGCGACATCCGGATCGCATCGCGGCAGGCCGCGCTCGGCCTTCCCGAGGTCCGGTACGGGATCCTCGCCGGGGCCGGCGGGACCCAGCGCCTCTCCCGGCTCATCGGGCCCGGCCGGGCCAAGCTCCTCATGTTCACCGGACGTCGCGTCGCCGCAGACGAGGCGCTCGCGATCGGCCTCGTGGACGCGGTCGTGGACGGGGAACGACTGCTCCCGGAGGCCGGCGGCATCGCGACCGAGATCGCGGCGAACAGCCCCATCGCCGTGCGCCACGTGAAGCGGTGCGTCGACGAGGGTCTCGACCTGCCCCTGGAGCAGGGACTCTCGCTGGAGAGACGGTACTGGGCAGGCCTGATCCCGCACGGCGACTACAAGGAAGGGGTCCGGGCCTGGCTCGAGAAGAGGAAGCCTTCGTTTCCCGATGCTTCGTAGAGGGAGGTCGTCATGTCGCAGGGGCAGGCCGAGGCGCTGCTTTCGGTTCCATTCCGCTACTTCCTGGATCGGCACAAGGTCGAGAGGGGAGGCGCGGTCGCGGTCGTGGACGGCCTCACCGGCGAGTCGATCACGTACGCCGAGCTGCACGACCGGGTTTCCCGGATCGGCGGCTGGCTCCTCCGGAACGGCGTCGGCCACGGCGACCGGGTCGCATGCCTGGCGCTCAACGCCAAGGGGCACACCGAGTTCCTCCTCGCGCTCTCCTGGATCGGTGCCGTCGCGGTTCCCCTCAACATGCGGCTCAACCCCAGGGAGCTGAGGTTCATCATCGACGATTCCGGGGCGAGGGCGATCTTCACGGACGGGAAGCTCGTCGAGCTCGCGCAGGCCGCCATCGCCGGGACCGCGGCCGTGGGCCTCAGGATCCTCGACGGGCCTTCCCGGGACGGCTGGACGCCGTACGGCGACCTGACCCGCGAAGACGCCCCCCCGGCCGGACCGGACGGGGCGGTGACGGGGCACACGCTGTTCATGCTGCTCTACACGAGCGGGACGACCGGGGAGCCGAAGGGCTGCATGATCCCGCAGCGATCCTGGACGGGGTACGCGACGAACATGGCGACGTGCTTCCGGATGGGACCGGAGGACGTGTACCTGGCGTTCCTGCCCTACTTCCACGTGGCCGGGTTCGGGACCGCCTTCTCGCAGCTCATCCTGGGCGGGACGATCGTCACCGCGCCGCTGCCCGATCCCAAGCTCTTCTACCGCCTGATCGCGAGGCACCGGGTGACGTTCATGTTCCTGGTCCCCGGCATCTCGTCGGCGTTCGTCCACGACGAGACCCGCAAGGAGACCGACGTCTCGTCCCTCCGCGTGTTCATCAGCGGTGCCGGGCTCGAGAAGCCCGACCTTCCCGACGTCGTGGAGCGGACGCTCGGTGCCCGGTACTTCGGCATCTACGGGCAGACCGAGTCGGGCAGCAAGATCACCTGGGCGACGGCCGACATGATCCGCTCCGACCCATCCACCTATGGTCACGTGATGCCGTTCTTCGACTACCGGATCGTGGACGAGGAGGATCGCGAGCTGCCGCCCGGACGGGTGGGGGAGCTGTGCATCCGGGGGGACACGGTCATGGCCGGGTACTGGAAGCGGCCCGAGGCCACGGCCGAGACGCTCCGGGGCGACTGGCACCACACCGGGGACCTGTTCGTCGTCACCCCGACGGGCCAGGTCCGGATGGTCGACCGGAAGAAGTACCTCATCAAGACCGGCGGGGAGAACGTCTACCCGCAGGAGGTCGAGCTCGTCCTGCTGCGGCACCCGGCCATCGCCGACGCCGCCGTCGTGGGCATCCGGGACGACCGGTGGGGGGAGGCGGTGAAGGCCTTCGTCGTCCTGAAGGAGGGCGCGAGCCCCACGCGGCGGGAGATCGCGGACTTCGTCGGGGAGAGCATCGCCGGCTACAAGAAGCCCCGCGCCATCGCGTTCACGAAGTCGATTCCCCGGAACGC
>DAOMFN010000066.1:1635-2711 GCA_035429785.1 Anaeromyxobacteraceae bacterium | reverse complement strand
CGCTTCTCGGTGCGGTAGCCCGGCCAGCCGAGCTCGAAGGCGACGGCGCGACGCAGCTCGTGCATCAGCTGCGGCTGGTTCGCGTTGATCAGGATGGCGACGCCGTCGCCCTCGCGGTTCGCGATGAGGTGCGAGCTGAAGCCGTCGTTCCAGCCGTCGTGGCCGAAGTAGGCGGCGCCGTTCTCGTGCACGATGGCGAAGCCCAGCCCGTAGTGGTCCGGTCCTGGATCGCGCAGCATGCGTTCCGCGGGGGCTCGGCCCAGCAGGCGGCTCTCGCCGCGCACCGCCCGCTGCACCTCGATCGCGAACCGCGCCAGGTCCCCCGGCGTGGTCCACAGTCCGGCCGCGGCCGACTCCGGATGGACCTTGCTCCTTCCCGGGACGTCCTTGCCATCCGGCATGACCCCCGCTGCGGCGCGCTTCGCGAGGCGAGCCGGCAGCGGAAACTCGAAGGTGCTGTCGCGCATGCCGACGGGCACCAGGACCTCGCGGCGCATCAGGCCCGGAAAGGGCTGCCCCGCGACCTCGCTCATCAGCAACTGCGCGACGGTGTACCCGCCGCCGGAGTAGCGAAACCCGGCACCCGGTGCCTGCTCGACCCGCACCGCCGGACTGTTCGCGGGCGGCTTCCCGTCGAGGATCTGCAGGATGCCCGGCAGCGGCTTCCCGGCCTCGTAGCCGCCGTAGCCGTGCACGCCCAGTCCCCCCGTGTGGCCGAGCAGCTGCGCCAGGGTGATCGGCCGGGCACGGGTCGCCGGGGTCTCCGGGATCCGCCAGGACGCGAGCCGCTCGTTCACCGGCGAGTCGAGGCCGAGCTGGCCGCGTTCGACCATGCGCATCGCCGCGAACGCGGTCACGGCCTTGCTGATCGACGCCGCCTGCATCGGCGTGTCGGTGCGCATCGCCGTGCCGGCCTGGCGGTCGGCGAGACCGTAGGCGCGCGTCGCGACGATGCGCCCGCCCTGGACGATCGCGATGGACACGCCCGGCACGCCGTGGTGCTTCATGCGCTCGGCCAGCGTCCAGCGCTCGCCGCCCTCGAGACTGACGGGCGGTCGCAGGCTCCGCTCGATGCG
>DAOMFN010000066.1:0-1535 GCA_035429785.1 Anaeromyxobacteraceae bacterium | reverse complement strand
GGCTACCGCATCCCCGTCCTGAACGAGCGGGAGATCCGGGCCGCGGCGGGAATCCTCTTCGCCCTGATGTACGCGGCCATCGCGGCCGCCGTCCTCCGGGGGAACTTCGTCCTCCTCAAGTACGCGATCGCCATCTTCCTGCCCGACATGCTCATCCGGGTGCTCGTGAGCCCCCGGTACGCGCCCACGCTCATCCTGGGCCGGCTCATCGTCCGCAACCAGGTGCCCGAGTACGTCGGGGCCCGGCAGAAGCGCTTCGCCTGGATCCTCGGCGTGGGGCTCGCGTCGGTGATGTTCGCGCTCGTGAACGTGGCGAACACCTACGGCCCCATCACCGGGATCATCTGCCTCGTCTGCCTGCTGTTCCTCTTCTTCGAGACGTCCTTCGGCATCTGCCTGGGGTGCAAGCTCCACGCGGTCCTGTCCCGCGAGAAGCCCGAGTACTGTCCCGGCGAGGTCTGCGAGCCGAAGGACCGGCAGCCGATCCAGCGCACGACGCCGGCGCAGCTCGCCATCCTCGCCGCGGCGGTGGGCTACGTGGTGCTCGTGGCGGTGCTCTTCCACGCCCGATTCGGCGTGCCGGCCCAGCCGCTCCTGGCGGGGTAGCGGGGGCCGCCGCCCGGCGCAGCCTAGCGGGAGATCGGCGTCCGGCTGCAGCTGCCCGAGTACCAGTCGGTCCGGGCGCCGAGGTCGACCACCTCGAAGTCGTTCCAGGAGAGCCCCTTCAGGCTGGCCGGGTCCACGCCGACCTCGCTCCACCTGTGCGCCGTGAGCGCGTCGGTGGCCGCCGTGAAGGTCACGTTGCCCCCGTCGGCCAGGAACATGCCGTACCTCTTCAGGGCCCGGGCGATGACGCGCGCACCCGGGGACAGCCCGGACAGATCCTTCGAGGCCTTGAGCCGCAGCCGGGCGGCGTACGGAGGCGTGGAGGGTCCGCCGGTGGTCGCGCCGGTCGAGTGGGTGCCGGGGCGCACGAAGACGTGGGCGCGGATGAGCGCGTTGGGCAGCACGAACCGGAGGGCGTGGTCGATGGTGCCGCTCGCCACCTCGTCGGCCGTGAAGAGGAGCGGCACGATGGGGAGCCCGGCGGCGTCGGCGCTCGTGCAGAAGTCGCCGCGGCCCGTGACGGGCGGGACGGTGGAGAGGTCCCAGATCGCCTGGCAGCCGCTCGTGAACGCCCCGCTGGAGGTTCCCCCGGCGAGGTTGGCGCGCCACAGCTCGTGGAGGCGGCAGGTGGAGCGGTCGACCACCGTCAGGTGGCAGTCGCCGTCGGACGCGCAGGCGTAGTCGCTCTCCCCCTCGAGCCGTCCGGTCGCGGGGACGGGCACCGGCGCCGTGTCGCAGTCGGGGCTGAAGAAGTCGCCGGTCGGCGTGAACGCGCGGTGGGGCGTGGTGGAGTCCGCGAAGAGCACGTTGAAGTCGAAGGTGATCTGGAATCGGGCGCTCGCCGTGTGGTTCGCGGCGAGGTGGGCGATGATCGCGGCCGACTCGGCGTCGAGCGCGGCCCCGTCGACGGGCTGGTTCCAGGGCGCGCC
>DAOMFN010000065.1:0-7659 GCA_035429785.1 Anaeromyxobacteraceae bacterium | reverse complement strand
CCACGGGGGCCCGCCCCCCGATCACGCCGACCGTCCCCCGGGCGGCACATCCCGCGCCCACTCCGGCGCGATCCGCGGGGACGGTGACCGCGGCAGCGCCGGTCGAGGTCCCGCCGGCTCCGCAACCGGCGCGGCCTTCCGCGGCGTCCGGCTCCGCGGGAGAGTCCTTCGAGGGGCTCTTCGACGAGAGCGTCGCCGCCGAGCTCACCCCCGTCCCGGTCGCCGCGGCGGCACCGGCCGGAGGGATGCCGCCGGCATCGGCGACCTGGCCCGCGAACGTGCTCTCCGCGGACGACGGGCTCTCGGTGGTCCGCGCGGCCCTGTCCGGCCTCTGGCCCGAGGCCCGGCTGCGGCCGGTCACCGAGTCGGTGGTCGCCTCCCTCTCCACCGCGGAGAAGGCCGCCGCGCTCGGGCAGAACCTGCCCTTCGACGCCGCCCCGGTGCGGCGCGCCGTGGGACTTCGCTGGCAGGTCGCCGCCGCGCTCGCCAGCCTGCCCCCGTCCGGCTCCCCGGTGGACCAGCAGGCCGTCCAGTCCATCCTCCTCGGCATCGACGAGGTCCTGGCGGCGCTGAAGGAGCAGAGCGACGACGCCGGCCCCGAGTCGCTCCGGGCCGTCGAGTCGGTGCGTCACGCGCTGGTGAAGGAAGCCATCGACCTCACCGAGGCGCTGCAGGGCGTCGCCGGCGCCGAGGCGGTCGAGGAGATCACCACGAGCCGCAAGGCGCGTCGCGCCGAGACCGCCCCGGCGACGCGGATGGTGGCGCCGTCCCGGCCCGTGGCCGACGAGCGGCGCGCGGCCCCCTGGGGACTCGTCGCGGTGCTGGTGCTCGCCCTGGCCGGTGCCGCCGCCTACCACGGGTGGAGGTACGTGAACCGCCCCGCGCCCGCCTCGTCGCCGGTCGCGGGAGCCCCGGCCGGCTCGCTCGGCTCGGTGGCGCCGAAGGGAAAGGTGGTCGTCCTGCCCCCGGGCACGGCGGCCGACCCCCGCGACGTCGAGCGGTTCAAGGAACTGGAACGCGCGAAGGGCAACGACGTCCGGGAGGTCGCGCCCGGGAAGTTCATCGTCTCGCCCCGGGAGTCGGGAGGAACGCCATGAGGAAGCCCCGGTCGTGGAAGTCCGGATTCACGCTCATCGAGCTCATGATCGTCGTGGCGATCGTCGGGATCCTGGCGTCGGTGGCCATCCCGGAGTTCCAGCGGTTCACCCTCCGGTCGAAGATCGCCGAGCGCGAGCCCATCATGCGGGGCATCGCCAAGGGCGTGGGCGACTACCTCATCAACCAGAGCGGAGCGCCGCCCTCGATCACGAGCGGCTACAACCCCGTCGCGACCCCGGATGCCCGGAGCCGCCCGTGGAACCGCGCCGCGAGCGGCTTCTCCATCCTTCCGTTCGCGGTCGAGGGCGCGACCTACTGCAGCTACAGCTACGTCTACGACGCGCCGACGTCGATCCTGGCCGTCTCGGGGGACTGCGACCTCGACGGGGACGGGGTCCTGAACTCGCTCTTGCAGACCTACCAGGGGTACGGCAGCGGCTTCGTGCTCGTGGACCCGGGGAGCTCCGACCCGCGCCTCTTCTGACCCGCGCGAAGGGTTGCCCCGTCGCCTCCGGGGGGCGATAAACATCGCCCATGGCCGAGTCCCCGGCGCACCGCATCGACGAGCTCCGGAAGCGGATCCGCGAGGCGGACAACGCGTACTACGTCCTCGACAGCCCGGTCCTCTCCGACGCCGAGTACGACCGGCTGATGCGGGAGCTCCTCGCGCTCGAGGAGGCCCACCCGGATCTCGCCACCCCCGACTCGCCCACGCGGCGCGTGGCGGGGGAGCCCGCCGCCCGGTTCACCAAGGTCGAGCACCGGGAGCCCATGCTCAGCCTGGGCAACGTCACCACCGACGAGGAGCTCGACGAGTTCGACGCCCGCGTGCGGAAGCTCCTCGACGCGCCGCCCGGCGCGGAGGTGGAGTACGTCTGCGAGCCCAAGCTGGACGGCCTCGCCGTCGAGCTGGTCTACGAGCGAGGGGAGCTCGTCCAGGGCTCCACCCGCGGGGACGGGGCGGTCGGGGAGGACGTCACCGCCAACCTGCGCACCGTGGGCGGCCTGGGCGCGAACGCGGGCGTGCTCCCGCGCCTGCCCGCCGGCGCCCCGGCCCGGCTCGAGGTGCGCGGGGAGGTCCTCCTCGAGACCCGTCACTTCCAGGCCATGAACCGGGTCATCGAGCGTCGGGCGGACGAGGCGCGCCGGGCCGGGCGCCGGCCCGAGCAGGAGCCCTTCGCCAACCCGCGCAACGCCGCCGCGGGGTCGCTCCGCCAGCTCGACTGGCGGGTGACCGCCACGCGCCCCCTCTCCTTCGTGGCCTACGAGGCGCTCGTCCCCGGCGAGTCCCCGTGGCGCACCCATTCCGAGAAGCTCGAGGCGCTCGCCGCGCTCGGCTTCGCGGTGAACCCCGAGAACCGCACCTGCCGCGGCATCGGCGCGGTGAAGCGGCGCAAGGACGAGATGGCGGAGCGGCGCTTCGCGCTCCCCTGGGACACCGACGGCCTCGTGGTGAAGGTGAACGACCTCGACCTCCAGAGGCGCCTGGGCGCCGCGAGCCGCTTCCCGCGCTGGGCGGTGGCGTTCAAGTACCCGCCGCAGGAGGAGACCACGCGGGTCGAGCGCATCTGGGCGTCGGTGGGGCGCACCGGCGTGCTCACCCCGGTGGTGGAGGTGACCCCGGTGCGCCTGGGCGGCGCGACCGTCTCGCGGGCCACGCTCCACAACGAGGACGAGATGCGGCGGAAGGACGTCCGCATCGGGGACGTGGTGCTCATCCGGCGGGCCGGCGAGGTCATCCCGGAGGTCGTGAAGCCCATCGTCGAGCGGCGCACCGGGAAGGAGCGGCCCTTCGTCTTCCCGGATCGCTGCCCGGAGTGCGGGGCCCGGGTGGTGCGCGAGGAGGGGGAGAAGGTGTGGCGCTGCACGGGAGCCGCCTGCCCGGCCCAGCTCGCCGGCCGGCTCACCCACTTCGCCCAGCGCCGGGCCCTCGACGTGGACGGCCTCGGCGACGCGGTGGCCGCCGCGCTGGTCGCGAACGGCCACGTCCACGACTTCGCCGACCTCTACGCGCTCCCGCACGGGACCTGGGCCGCGATGGAGATCGCCGAGACCGGCGCCGGTTCGACGGTGAAGCTCGGGTCGAAGCGGGCCACGCGGATCCAGGAGTCGCTCGAGCGGTCGAAGGGCGCCGCGCTGCGCCGCTTCCTCTTCGGGCTGGGCATCCCGCAGGTGGGCGAGGCCACCGCCGCGACGCTGGCCCGCCACTTCGGCTCCCTGGAGCGCTTCCTCGCGGCGGGGGAGGAGGAGCTGCAGGGCGTCCGCGACGTGGGCCCGGAGACCGCGCGCGAGATCCGCGCCTGGCTCGACGAGCCCCAGAACCGGCGGGTCCTCGACCGGCTGCGGGAGGCGGGCGTGAACCCGGCCGACGAGGAGGCGCCCCGCGGCGGGGTGTTCTCGGGAAAGACGGTCGTGCTCACCGGCGGGCTCGAGCGGCTCTCCCGGGACGAGGCCCGGGCGGAGGTCGAGCGGCGCGGCGGGAAGGTCTCGGGGAGCGTCTCCCGCAAGACCGACCTCGTCGTGGAGGGCGCCGACGCCGGGTCCAAGGCGGCGAAGGCGCGGGAGCTCGGCGTCCGGATCGTCGGCGAGGAGGAGTTCCTCCGGCTGCTCGCCGAGGACCCCCGATGAGCGGGCCCCACGGGAGCGGCGCGCGGGCGCGGGCGCGCGCCCGGGTCACCGGGATCGTCCAGGGGGTCTGGTACCGGCAGTCGACCGCGGACGAGGCCCGGCGGCTCGGCCTGTCCGGGACCGTCCGCAACCTGCCCGATGGCGCGGTCGAGGTCCTGGCCGAGGGGACGCGGGAGGCGGTCGAGGCGCTCCTGGCCTGGTGCAGGCGGGGACCACCCGCGGCGCGGGTCGAGGCGGTCGAGGTCGCCTGGGAGACGCCCGCGGGAGACGAGGCGCCGTTCGCCGTCCTCCGCTGAGCGTCCGGGCGCCGGGCCCGCGGGGTGCCGGCTTGCCCGTGCGGCGCCGGGCGTGCTAGGTCCCCATTCCCCCGGCGGCCGCAGGCGCGGCCGCGGTCACGGGTGACAGGCGGTTCGAACCCGCCGCCCGGAGCGACATGACGACCCGCCTCTCCCTCGACGAGATCATCCTCGCCGCCCAGAAGCCGTCCCGCTACGTGGGCTGCGAGTTCGGGAGCATCCGCAAGGACCCGGCCCGGGTCCGCCTCCGCTTCGCGCTGGCCTTCCCCGACACCTACGAGGTCGGGATGTCCAACCTGGGCTTCCGGCTGCTCTACCACGCGCTGAACGACCGGGCCGACGTCGCCTGCGAGCGGGTCTTCCTGCCCTGGCCGGACATGGAGTCGATGCTCCGTGAGCACGGTCACCCGCTCTTCACGCTCGAGTCCCGCTCCCCGGTCTCCTCGCTCGACGTGGTCGGGGTGACCCTGCAGTCGGAGCTGGCCTACACGAGCGCGCTGGCGCTGCTCGACCTGTCCGGCATCCCGCTCCTCGCGCGCGACCGCGGTCCGGCCGACCCGGTGGTCGTGGGCGGGGGCCCGTGCGCCTACAACCCCGAGCCGGTGGCCGACTTCTTCGACGCCTTCGCGGTCGGCGACGGGGAGGACGTCGTCCACGAGCTCGCCGACGCGGTGCTCGCCTGGAAGGGCTCCGGCGAGGACCGCGCCGGGCTGCACCGGCGCCTCGCGGCGATCCCGGGCGTGTACGTGCCCTCGCTCTTCGCGCCGCGCTTCGACCCGGCGACGGGGGCCCTCGTGGCCATGGAGCCGCTCCTCCCCGGCTACGAGACGGTGGTCCGGCGCGTGGTGCCCGACATCGACGTGCTCTCCACCTCGGCCTACGAGCGGCCGGTCGTCCCGTTCATGCAGACGGTCCACGACCGGCTCCCCATCGAGCTCCAGCGCGGCTGCACCCGCGGCTGCCGGTTCTGCCAGGTGGGCATGATCACGCGCCCCACGCGCCAGCGCAGCCCCGAGACCGTGCTGCGGGTCGCCGAGCAGGGGCTGCGGGCCTCGGGCTACGAGGAGGTGGGGCTGCTCTCGCTCTCCTCGGGCGACTACGCCTGCCTGAACCCGCTCCTCGACGACTTCCTCGACCGCTACGAGACCGAGAAGATCTCGCTGTCGCTGCCGTCGCTCCGCACCGAGACGATGAACGACGCGCTGGCCGAGAAGGTGGCGCGGGTGCGGAAGACCGGCTTCACGCTCGCGCCCGAGGCCGCCACCGAGCGGATGCGCGCGGTCATCAACAAGGGCAACCGCGAGGAGGACCTGCTCGCCGCGGTCGAGTCGATCTTCAAGAACGGGTGGTCGCTCCTCAAGCTCTACTTCATGATCGGGCTGCCGGAGGAGCGGGACGAGGACGTCGTCGCCATCGCGCGGCTCGCGAAGCGCTGCCTGGCGGCCGCGCGGCGGGCGCTCCCGCCCGGCCAGGGCTCGGCCGCCATCAACCTGGGCGCGTCCACGTTCGTCCCCAAGCCGTTCACGCCGTTCCAGTGGGAGCCCATGATCCGGCCGGAGGAGACCCGGCGCCGCCAGGCGCTCGTCACCGCCGAGCTGGGCGGGCGCTCCGGGGCCATCTCCTTCAAGCCCCACGACTCCCGCCAGGCCGCCATCGAGGGGGCGCTCGCGCTCGGGGACCGCCGCGTCGGGACGGCGGTGCTCCACGCCTTCCGCGCCGGCCAGCGGCTCGACGGATGGAGCGAGTGGTTCGACGAGTCGCGCTGGATGGCGGCCTTCGCCGAGATGGAGCGCGTGCACGGGGTCGGGCTCGACTGGTTCGTCTACCGCGGACGGCGCCTGGACGAGGTCCTGCCGTGGGACCGCATCGACTGCGGCGTCACGAAGGCCTACCTGACGAAGCAGCTCGCCGCGGCCCGCAACCTGGCCGAGGTGGAGGACTGCGTGCTCGCGCCGTGCAGCGTCTGCGGCGCCTGCGACTACGACGTCGTGAAGAACCGGGTGTACCTGCCGGAGGACTACCGGAAGGCGCCCCCGCCGCCGCCGCCGCCCCGCGAGACGCCGGTGCGGACCCACGTCCGGGTCCGCTACGCGAAGGAGGGGCGGCTCGTCGCCCTGTCCCATCTGGAGGTCATGCACGCCGTCCTCCGGTCCGTCCGGCGGGCCGGGCTGCCGGTGGCCTACTCGCAGGGATATCACCCGAAACCGCGGGTCTCGTTCGGGCCGGCGCTCCCCGTCGGCGTGTCCAGTACCGCGGAATTCCTGGACTTGGAGCTCGTCGGGCGCCACGACCCGGCCGCGGTCGGCCGGGCGCTCGGGGCCGCCCTCCCGGAGGGGCTCGCCTTCCTCGAGGCCCGGGAGGTGGACGCCCGGGCCGCGTCCCTCTCGGAGTCCGTGCGCGCGGTCCATTACAGGGTAGAATTCCCGGAGGGGTGGAGCGCGGATGCGCTCTCCCGCAGGATCGAGGACTTTCATTCGGCGGACCGTTCGGTGGTGCGCAGGGTTGCCCCACCGAAGGCCCGGGAGAAGAAGCGGAACCAGAGATCGTCGGCACCGAAGTCGAGGGAGATCGACTTGAAGGAGATGGTGACCCACCTGTCGGTCGATGGACCAGGGCGGGTCGCGTTCAGCGTGAAGGCGGATCCGTCGGGAAGCGCCAAGCCAGCCGAGGTGCTGGCGGCCGTGTTCGGCGACGGGACGCCCCCCAGGGGAGTCAAGGTCTTGAAGGAAGGGGTCAGCTTCGCGCGGCCGGCGGAGACGCCGGGCGGCTTCCAGCCGCGTTCGCCGCGCTACGCCGACGCCTGAAGAGGAACGAATTTCACAGCCCGGGTCCGGGCCGCGCGCGACGCGGCCTCGCCGGGCGCAGGGAATGCGAACGTGAGCCTTTGCTCGACAGGCGATCCGCGGCCCCCGGCACCACCGGGGCGTCCGCGCTCGCGGCCTGAAAAGGGCCTCGCCTTCCCCGCGTCCGGACCGGGCAGGCGAGGTCCCACATGGCGGGCAACGGAATCCTGGTGATCAACGCGGCCGGCGCGGAGACGCGCGTGGCCCTGGTCGAGAGCGGAACGATCCACGAGTACTACCTCGAGCGGAAGCGCGAGAAGGGGATCGTCGGCAACATCTACAAGGGGCGCGTGGTCCGGGTGCTGCCCGGCATGCAGGCCGCCTTCGTCGACATCGGGCTCGAGAAGGCCGCGTTCCTCTACGTCGGCGACGTCTACGGCGACCCCGACTTCTCCGAGGAGTTCGAGCTCACCGAGGGCGAGCACGCCGAGCGGGTGCCCGACGTCCCGTCGGAGCAGGAGGCCGAGGAGCAGGAGGTGAAGGCGCTCGCCGGGGAGGTGGCGGCGCCGGAGGCCGTCGAGCCGGCGACCACCGACGTTCCCGGGGCCGCCGACGTCCCCGCCGAGGACCTCGCCTCCGCATCGACCGCGTCCGAGGCGCCGGCCGACGAGGCGCCGATCTCCGCCCCGGAGCCCGCGTCCGATGCCGTGGCCGGGATCGCCGACGCTCCCGACCTCACCGACCTCGGGCACGTCCCACGGCGCGGTCCCGGCGTCGGAGCCCGCCGAGTGCCATCCGGCCAGCACCACCACGAGCGCCGCTGCGACGAAGAGCGCGAGGGCAGCGGCCACCGC
>DAOMFN010000064.1:0-7669 GCA_035429785.1 Anaeromyxobacteraceae bacterium | reverse complement strand
CGCCCGGATGACGGCCATGACGAGCCGCCAGAAGCCCGGCGTGTAGATCTCGTCGCGCCCCGTCCGGACCGCCCGGAGGACGTCCCTCGCCACGCGGTCCGGCGAGGCGAAGAGGGCGTTCTTCGGAAGGCCCGCGGTCATCGGCGTGTCGACGAAGCCGGGCTTCACGGTGACGACCCGGACGCCCCGCGGGTGCATCCGGTTGCGCAGCCCGGCCAGGAAGATCGCGAGGCCGCCCTTGGCGGCGCCGTAGGCGTAGATGGACTGCCGGCCGCGGTCGCCGGCCACCGACCCGATCACCGCGAGCGTTCCCGATCCCTGCGCCGCCGCGAGCCGGAGGGCGACCGCCTGCGCCAGGAGGGCGGGCGCCGTGAAGTCGCTCTCCAGGACGTGCGCCGCCACCGCGGGGTCGGCCTCGCAGGCATCGGACGTGGCGAGCACCCCGTGGGCGAGGAGCACGAGCTCGACCCGCCCCAGCGCCTCGAAGGCACGGTCGATCAGGGACGGGAACCCCGCCGTGACGTCGAGGTCGGCCACGGCCGTCGCCACGGCTCCGGCTCCCCGCACGCGGGCGTCGGCCGCCACGGCCTCCAGCCGGGCCGCGTCGCGACCGACGAGGAAGAGGGCGGCGTGGGACTCCGCGAGCCTGCGGACGACGGCCTGGGCGATCGCCGAGGTGGCGCCGAAGACGATCGCACTCCCGATGCGGGGCTCAGCCATCCATCACCCTCCGCCAGAACGACGACGAGAACGCCGGGTCGACGTGGGCCTGGAACGCCTCCAGGGCGCCCGCGTGCTGCGCCCGGAACTGCCCGGGGGGCATGAGGGCGTCCTTCGCCGGGTAGATCCGTCCTCCCGCGTCCCTGGCCATGGCGTACAGCTCGCGGAGGAGGCGCCGGGTCGGCTCCCCTCGGTTCGGGAAGTCGAGCGCGAGCGTCGTTCCCGGCCGGGGAAAGGACAGGAGTCCCGGCGAGGGGACGTCGCCGAAGTTCTTCAGCACCGCGAGGAAGCTCCCCTGCCCCGACGCGGCGATGGCGGCCAGCATGGCCCGGGTGGTCTCCGGCGCGGCGTCCGGCGGCACCGCCGACTGGAACTGGAAGAACCCGTCCCGTCCGTAGATCCGGTTCCAGTGGCCGACGCCGTCGAGCGGGAAGAAGAACGGGTTCGGCTCGATCCGGTGCCGGCCCGCGGCGAGCCTGTTCCTCGCGTGGTAGGCGGCGTTGAAGGCCGCGAGCGTGAACCGGTTGAGCGGCGAGAACGGCAGCTCCACCGGCACCGAGAGGCGCCCCTCGAGCGGAGGGGGCAGGAGCGGCCCGGGCTCCGTGGCGTGCCCGCCCCGGTGGAGGATGCCCCTGCCGATGCGGTGGCCGGAGGCCAGGCAGTCGATCCAGGAGACCGTGTACTCGAAGCGATCGTCCGACTCCCGGGCGAGCGCGAAGTACTCCTGGAGATCCCGGACCGGGACGGTCTCGGCCTCGACGGCCGACGCGGCGATGGGCCTCAGCCGGAGCGTCGCGCGCAGGACGAGGCCGGTCAGGCCGAGGCCGCCGACCGTCGCGGCGAAGAGCCCCGCGTTCATGGAGGGAGAGCACTCCAGCGACTCCCCGCTCGACCGGAGCAGCGTGAGGCGCTCGACGTGGCCGCCGAACGTGCCCGCCCGGTGGTGGTTCTTCCCGTGGACGTCGTTGGCGATGGCGCCTCCGACCGTCACGAACTTCGTCCCCGGGACCACGGGCAGGAAGAAGCCGCGGGGAACGACGACGCGCAGGATCTCCCCGAGCGAGACCCCCGCCTCGCAGGTGAGGAGCCCCCGATCCGGGTCGAGGGCGAGGAAGCGGTCCATGCCCCGAGCGTCGAGCAGCACCCCGCCGTCGTTGAGGCAGGAGTCCCCGTAGCTCCTCCCGAGACCATGGGCGAGGACGGGCCGCGTGGCGGGGATCCGGGCGCCGTCCGCCCAGGGGATCCGCACCACCTCGGCGGTCGTTCGGGGGAATCGACCCCAGGACTGGAGCGGGCCCGTGCGCACCGGTCAGGTCCCGAGCTGGACCAGCGCCGCGCCGAGCACCGCGACGGCCCAGCTGGCCCCGTCCCGGATCGCGAAGACCACCGGATCGTCGTGCATCTCCCCGCGCCAGGCGAGCAGCCAGATCCGGGAGATCCAGTAGAGGGCCAGGACGCAGAGCCCCCAGAGCCAGGCGGGGTGCCGGTACAGGCGGGTCACGTCGGGATGGCTCACGTACAGCGCGAGCACCAGGACCGAGACGTAGCCGCTCGCGATCCCCATCATCGCCACCGGCGCCTGGTCCTCGCCGTGGTAGCCCCGGCCCGGGAGCGACTCGCCCCGCCGCCCGATCTCGGCGGCCCGCTTCAGGGCAGCGAGGGAGAGGAAGAAGAACAGGGAGAAGGAGGCCAGCCACTCCGACACCGGGACGCCCGCGGCGAATGCGCCCGCGTAGATGCGGGCGGTGTAGAGGCCGGCGAGCACGAGGACGTCGACGATCGCCACCCGCTTCAGCCAGGCGGAGTAGGCGCTGGTCACGAGCCAGTAGGCGGCGAGGGCCACGCCGAACATGGGGGGCAGGAGGACCGCCATGCCGGCCCCCGCGGCGAGGAGTCCCAGCACCAGCGCGAAGCCCGTGCCGAGCCCCAGCGCGCCCGAGGCGAACGGGCGGTGCCGCTTGCGCGGGTGCTGCCGGTCCGCCTCCACGTCGAGCACGTCGTTCAGGACGTAGACCGACGAGGCGACCAGGGAGAACGAGACGAACGCCAGGCCGACCCGGAGGAGGGCCTCCCGGTCGCCGGCGCGGTGCGCGGCGAGGATGGGCAGGAAGAGGAGGACGTTCTTCGACCACTGGTGGGGGCGACAGGCCCGCACGACGGCGCCGAGCCCTCCGGTGACGCCGCCCTTCGCACCTTCCACTCGCGGGTCGCGCATCCTCACGGCTCCGGGGCCTGGCAAGGGAAGGGGCGCGGGAAACGCCTAGTTGTCCCGCTCGCCCCGCGCCTTCAGGGCCGCGAGCCCCTTCTCGAAGTCCGTCCCCACCATCTTGTCCATGTCCATGAACAACGCAAAGAGCTTGCCCACGAAGTCGTGCTTGCCGGTCATGGTCCAGGTGACGCGGGTCTGGCCCGGCCCCTCCGGCTTGAAGCGGAACTCGGTCTGCGAGACCTGGGCCCAGGGCTTGATGAACTCGAGCTTGATCTGCACGAGCTCGTCCTTCAGGGCGCCGGTCATCGTCATGCGCCCCTCGCCGACCTTGTCGTTGCCCTTCCAGTGGTAGGTCGAGCCGAGGCCGCCCTTCGGCCCCCCGTACTCCACCGCCATGTTCGGGTCGAGGTGGGCCCAGGGCGACCAGTTCCCCCAGCGGCGGAACATCACCACTTCCGGGTAGACCGACTCGATGGGGCCGTCGATCACGATGCTGCGCTCGATCTTGTAATCGGAGGGCCGGGAGCCGACGAAGCCGCCGAAGGCGAGCACGACGACGAGCAGGATCGCGAGGATTTTCTTGAGCATGGCGGCCTCCTATAGCACGGCTGGAAGGGGTCAGACCGGCCTGCTATCTAACGGTCCCTCCCGGGGGCTTCCGCCGTGTCCGACTTCGTCCACCTGCACCTGCACACACTCTACTCGCTCCTCGACGGCGCCATCCGCATCGGCGACCTCGCGAGGACGGTGAAGGAACGGGGGATGGACACGGTCGCGGTCACCGACCACGGCAACCTCTTCGGGGCCATCGACTTCTACAAGGCCGCCAAGGCCGCCGGCGTGAAGCCCATCCTGGGCATGGAGGCGTACGTCGCCGGCCCCAAGGGGCGCCAGGACCGGAGCGAGCGGGTGAGCCGCCACCTCATCCTCCTCGCGAAGGACGCCGAGGGCTGGCGGAACCTCCGCTACCTCTCCTCGATGGCCTACACCGAGGGCTTCTACTACGACCCCCGCATCGACAAGGGGCTCCTGCGGGAGCACTCGAAGGGGCTCGTCGGCCTCACCGCCTGCCTGGGCGGCGAGGTCCCGCGGCTGGCCGCCAAGGGCGACATGGACGGCGCCCGGGCCGCCGCCCGCGAGTACCGCGACATCTTCGAGCCGGGCAGCTTCTTCCTCGAGGTCCAGTCGAACGGCATGCCCGAGCAGGTGGAGGTGAACGCCCGGCTCGCCGAGCTCGGCGAGAGCGAGGGCATCCCGCTCGCCGCCACCGCCGATGCACACTACGTGAACCGGGCCGACGCGAAGGCGCACGAGGTCCTCATGTGCATCGCGTCGAACAAGACGCTGGCCGACCCGCGCCGAATGCGCCACGAGACCGACGGACTCTTCGTGGCCTCCCCGTCCGACATGCGCGCGGCGCTTCCCCAGTACCGGGAGGCCATCGCCAACACCGTGCGCATCGCCGAGATGTGCAACGTGGAGCTGAAGCTGGGCGCCTCCTACCTGCCCCGCTTCCAGCTCCCCGACGGCGTCACCGAGGACGAGTGGCTGGGCAAGCTCGCCCGCGAGGGGCTCGACCGCCGCTTCAAGGAGATCGAGGGGAAGTACCCGCACGACCGGGACGCCTACCGGGAGCGGCTCGAGACCGAGGTGGGCATCATCCGGAAGATGGGCTTCTCCGGCTACTTCCTCATCGTCCAGGACTTCATCAACTGGGCCAAGGGGAAGAAGGTCCCGGTGGGACCGGGACGCGGCTCCGGCGCGGGCTCCATCGTGGCCTGGTCGCTGCGCATCACCGACCTCGACCCCATCCGCTGGAACCTCCTCTTCGAGCGCTTCCTCAACCCGGAGCGGGTCTCCATGCCCGACTTCGACGTCGACTTCTGCCAGGACCGCCGCGACGAGGTCATCCACTACGTCGCCGGGAAGTACGGCAAGGAGAACGTCGGCCAGATCATCACCTTCGGCTCGCTGAAGGCCCGTTCGGTCATCCGGGACGTGGTGCGGGTCATGGGGCTCCCCTTCGCCGAGGGCGACCGCATCGCCAAGCTCGTGCCCGAGCCGGTGCAGGGCAAGGTGAAGCCGCTCCGCGAGTGCATCGAGATCGAGCCGCGCCTCGCCGAGCTCTACGAGAAGCCCACGCTGGTGAAGGAGTGGACCGAGCAGGACGGCACGGTCCGCAAGGTCACCACCCGGGACATCCTCGACGTCGCCATGGCCCTCGAGGGGCTGAACCGGCAGGCCGGCCTGCACGCCGCCGGCGTGGTCATCGCCGACCGGCCGCTCTGGGAGTACGTGCCGGTCTACAAGGACGACAAGTCCGACATGCTGGTCTCGCAGTTCTCCAAGGACGACGCGGAGAAGGCGGGGCTCGTCAAGTTCGACTTCCTGGGCCTGAAGACCCTCACGGTGGTCGACGAGGCGCTGAAGCGCGTGCGCCAGAACCACCCGGAGCAGGCCGCGCTCGTCGCCGAGGACATCCCCATCGACGACCCGGCGGTCTACGAGCTCATCTCCCGCGGCGACACCGACGGCGTCTTCCAGATGGAGTCGGAAGGCTTCACCGCCATGGTCACGAAGATGAAGCCGTCGCGGTTCGACGACGTCATCGCCGCCGGCGCGCTCTTCCGCCCCGGCCCCCTCGACCAGAAGCTCGACGACGGCCGCACGATGGTCGACGTCTACATCGACCGCAAGCTCGGCAAGGAGAAGGTCCGCTACCCCCACCCCAAGCTCGAGCCCATCCTCCAGGAGACCTACGGCGTCATCGTCTACCAGGAGCAGGTGATGCAGATCTCGCAGGTCCTGGCCGGCTACAGCCTGGGCCGCGCCGACCTGCTCCGCCGCGCCATGGGGAAGAAGAAGGCCGAGGAGATGGCCAAGGAGCGCGTGGGCTTCCTCGAGGGCTGCCGGAAGGAAGGCGTCGACGAGGCGGTGGCCGGCTCCATCTTCGACATGATGGAGAAGTTCGCCGCCTACGGCTTCAACAAGAGCCACTCGGCGGCCTACGGCCTCCTCACCGTCCAGACCGCCTGGCTGAAGGCCCACTACCCGGTCGAGTTCATGGCCGCGCTGCTCACCAGCGAGGCCGCCAGCACCGACAAGGTGGTGGCCCACATCTTCGGCGCGCGCCAGGCCGGCATCGAGGTCCTGTCACCCTGCGTGAACGAGTCCGCGTCGTCCTTCACGGCGCACCCGCCTGCGGCGCCGGCAGCGCCGGCGCAAGGCTCGGGGGCGTCCGACGGTGACGCGGCCACGCCGCTCCGGATCCTCGGGCGCATCCGCTTCGGCCTCGGCGCCGTGAAGGGGGTGGGCGACAGCGCGGTGGAGGCCATCCTGGCCGCGCGCGCCGAGGGCGGTCCCTTCGAGAGCCTCTTCGACTTCTGCAGCCGCATCGACCCGCGGCGGGTGAACAAGAAGGTCATCGAGGCGCTGGTGAAGTCGGGCGCCTTCGACTTCGAGGGCGTCCCCCGCTGGCAGCTCATGGCCGGCATCGACGCGGCCCTCTCGGCCGGGTCCTCGGCCCACGCCGACCGGCAGAGCGGCCAGGCGAGCCTCTTCGGGGCCATGCCGGTGGCCGAGTCGAGGCCGCGCTACCCGCAGCCGGGCGACCGCGTCGGCGACGTGGAAGTCTCGGAGTGGCCGGAGCGGGTGCGCCTCGCCGCCGAGAAGGAGGCGCTCGGGTTCTACATCACGGGCCACCCGCTCGCCGGCTACGAGGTCGAGGCGCGGCGCTACGCCTCCACGAACTGCCTCCAGGTCCAGCACAAGCGGCAGGGAGACAAGGTCTCGGTGGTGGGCGTGGTCCGCGACCTGCGCGAGCGGCAGAACAAGGACAAGGGCACGCGCTTCGGGTTCTTCGCCCTCGAGGACGTCTCCGGCTCCGTGGAGGTCATCTGCTGGGGCGGCCGCCCCGCGTCGGGCGCCCGGCCGGCGCAGAAGGGCTGGGCCGACTGGGAGGCCCTCGTGAAGGGGGACGAGCCGCTCCTCGTCCACGGCGAGGTGCGCATCAACCAGCGCGACGAGGAGAACCCCACGGCGGAGATCGTCGCCACCGACGTCGAGCTCCTCTCCCAGGTGCGCAACCAGAAGACCTCCGAGGTCGCGCTGCGCATCGACGCCGACCGGCTCCGCCCCGAGACGGTGGGGCAGCTCCGCGCGCTCCTCGGCCGCCATCCCGGCGCCTGCGCCGTCACCGTCCGCGCGGTCATCCCGGAGCGGAGCGAGACCCGCATGAAGCCGAAGGAGAAGGTCGCCCCCTCCGACGACTTCATCGAGGCGGCGCGGCGGCTGGGCTTCGAGGTGGAGCTGCGGTAGTCCCGCCCCCCGTCCTCGCCCATGCGGCGATGGCGAGCAGCACGAAGCCGGCGCCGGCCACCGACACGCCGGTCCAGCCGAAGCGCGTCCAGGCCCGCACGCCCAGCCACGTGCCGAGCGCCCCGCCCGCGAAGTAGGCCACCATGTACACGGTGTTCCGGCGGCTGCGCCGGGCCGGGTCGAGCGCGTGGATGCGCGCCAGGTTGGACACGTGGGCGGAGTTCACCCCCGCGTCGAGGAGCAGGACGCCCGCCACGAGCGCCACGAGGTGGCGGCCGAGGAGCCCGAGCACGGCGAAGGCGACGAGCGCCACGCCGAGCGCGACCCCCGACGCGAAGCGCGGCCCGCGCCGGTCGGAGAGGCGTCCCACGGCTGGGGCGGCGAACGCGCCGGCGAGCCCGACCAGGCCGAACAGTCCGGCCT
>DAOMFN010000063.1:0-7787 GCA_035429785.1 Anaeromyxobacteraceae bacterium | reverse complement strand
AGCGCCGTTCACGGGCCGGGGAGGCGCGGGGAAGCCGGGGCCGACGCCGGTCCATCGTCCGCCGCGCCAGTACCCGCCGCGGTGCCATCCACCCCATCCGGCCCAGCCGTACGACCGGGCGAACCCGTACCAGGTGCCGAAACCGGTCCCCCACCACGGGTAGCCGGCCCAGCCGGCCCATCCGAACCAGGGGCGCGGCCCCCAGCCCCAGACCCAGGGAGCGATCACCCAGGACCACCCGACGGCCGGGTAGTACACGAACATGTTGGGCGTCGCGCCGCTCGCCGGCAGGTAGGTGAACGACGTCCCGTAGGGCATCCACACCCAGCCGTACTGGCTCGTGAAGACCCACTGCCCCGCCGGCGTGCCCTGCTGGACCACCACCTCCTGGCCGGTGCCCACGTCGACCTCGGTGGGCGGCGGCGGGATCCAGGTCGGGGCCGCCTCGGTGGGCTCGACCCCTTGCCCGAGGTCCTGGGCGAGGGCACCGGCGGGAGGGAAGGCGAGCGCGGCAGCGAGCGCAGCGAGAGCGAAGGTGGTTTTCATGGCGTCACCCCACGGACCGGACGCGACGACGGACCCTTTCCTTCACTCTACTCCTCCCGGGGACGCGGCGCCGGCCGCGGTGACGGGCACGCAACGCCCCGTGTCGACGGCAGAAATCGCGTCGCGACCCCCGGACGGGGACGGCCCGACCCTACCGGTTCACGTGCACCACCTTCGCCGGCGGGAAGCCGTTGAAGTAGGTGGACGAGGCGTGGCTGTAGGCCCCGATGTTCCGGCTGTAGACGAGGTCGCCGAGCTTGAGATCGGCGGGCAGCCGCTCCGACATCGAGACCACGTCGAGCGCGTCGCAGGTGGGGCCGAAGACCGAGCAGGTCTCCAGCGGCCCCTTCTTGAAGGAGTCGAAGTGGTACTGGCAGTGGTCGAAGATGACGCCCGAGAAGGTGTGGTAGACGCCGTCGTCGACGTAGTAGCAGAGCTTCCCGTCGCGGACCGCCTTGCCGATGATGGTGCAGATCACCGTCCCCGCGGTGGCGACGAGGAAGCGGCCGGGCTCGGCCAGGATCTGGACGTCCTTCGGGAAGAGGCGGTCGAGCTCCCGGTTCAGGATCTTCGCGAGCTCCTTGAACGGCTTGACGGAGTCGTCGTACGGGGCCGGGAACCCGCCGCCGATGTCGACGAGGAACATCTTGCCCGCGCCGCGCGCCTTGGCCTCGCGGAAGACGTTGGCGGCGAGGTTGAGCGCCTGGACGTAGTTGTCGAAGTTGGTGGTCTGGCTGCCCACGTGGAAGGAGATGCCCTCCACGGTGAGCCCCTCCTTCTCGGCGGCGAGGATGAGGTCCACCGCCTCGCCCGACGGGGCGCCGAACTTCGAGGAGAGCTCGACCATCGCGCCCGTGTTCGGCACCTGCAGCCGGAGCGCGAGTCCCGCCCGCGGGGCGTACTTCTTGATCTTCTTGATCTCCTCGAGGTTGTCGTAGGTGACGAGCGGCTTGTAGCGGTCGAGCTGGCGCAGGGTCCCGTTCGCCTTGATCGGATTGGCGTAGATGATCTTGTCCCAGATCCAGGCCTGCCGCTCCTTCTCCGGCATCTCGCGGATGAGCTCGTAGACGATCATGAACTCGGGCATCGAGGCCACGTCGAAGCTCGCGCCGGCGTCGAAGAGCGTCTTCACGATGGCCGGGTCGGAGTTGGCCTTCACCGCGTAGTAGGCCTGCACGCGGGGGAGGTGCTTCCGGAACGTGGCGTAGTTCCTCCGCAGCTCGTCGTGATCGACGACGAAGAGCGGCGTGCCGTGCTGCCGGGCCAGCTGCTGCAGGCGCTTCGCGGAGATCATGTGCCCCTCCCGTCCGGCCCGGCTAGTCGCCGTCGGTGATGAGGAAGTTCTTGAACTGCCACGGGTCGGAGAGGTCGACCTGCGGGTTGTTGTGCCCCTGGAAGGCGTTCGTGTAGTGCTTGAGCGGCGTCCAGTCCGAGGGCCTGGAGATGAACTTGCCCAGGTAGGGCTTCGCGACCTTGAGCACGAACTCGTGCGGCAGGTCGTCGGGGAGCACCACGCCGCGGTCCGGGTTCTTCAGCATCCAGAGCACGGCGGCCACCACCGAGATGGCCACCTGCATGGTGGTCGCGTTCTGGTGCGGCACGAGCCGGCGCGACTCCTCGATGGAGAGGTCGCTGCCCGTCCACCACGAGTTGTAGGGGTGGCCCATGAGGAGCGCGCCCAGGATGTCGGAGCCGCTCGTGATCTCGTCGTTCAGGATGCGCAGGTTGGGCTGGAGCTCGTAGTCGTAGCCGCGCAGCTCGTTGAGCGACGCGATGGCCGAGTCGCTCGGGCAGTAGGCGTAGTGGACCGTGGGGCGGTAGACCGCCTTGCCGCCCTCCCACACGGTGAGCCGGTCGCTGATGGAGAAGGCCTCGCCGTGGCGCACCACCATGCCGTGGATGCGGTAGTTCGGGACCCAGGAGACCACCCAGGTGTTCATGCCCATGCGGGCGAGGCAGATCTGGTTCCGGGGGCCGTCCCGGTGCTCGACGGCGTACGGGGGCAGCTCCTTCTCGTGGGTGCCCCAGCCCATCTCCGCCGTGGTCGTGCCCTCCTCGCGGAAGCCCTCGATGCTCCAGGTGTTGACGAACTCGTCCACCCGCTTGGGCACGTCGGTGATCTGGGTGTCGCGCTCGCTGCAGTGGATGACCTTCACGCCGAGCTTCATGGCGAGCCGGTTCCAGGTCTGGTCCTTCACGAGCTGCTGGATCTCCTCGGCGTCCTTCCCCTTCGCCTTGCCGTCCTTCAGCATCCGCTTCGCGATGTCGAGGAGCCCCTGCTTCGTGAAGTGGGAGATGAGGCCCGGGTTGGCGCCGTGCTCGAGCACCGCGGTGGCGCCCTTGTCCTTCCAGCCCGCCGTCATCCGGCGGATGTTCATGTGGCGCCAGTAGAGGGTGCGCTCGGTGGGGTGCTTGTCCTCGGCCCCCTCGTACGGATCCCACACCTCGACCGAGGTGTTCACGTAGAGCACGCCGCGGTCGTGGCACCACTGGAGGATCGCGCAGGCGTCGATGTTCCAGGCGAGGTCGACGAGGACGTCCCCGGCGGAGAGGTGCTTCGCGAGGAGCGACTCCATGTTCTCGCGGGTCACCTTCTTCTGGACGAACTTCACGCCCTTCTTCGTCCAGGGGGCGAGCACCTTCCTCCGGTCCTCGAAGTCCATCACCGTGACGTTCTTCGGGCTCACCTTCATGTGCTTCATGAGGATGGGCAGGGTGCACTGCGCGACCGCGCCGTACCCGACGAACAGGATCCGCTTGCCGAACTCGACCATGTGACGTTTCCCCTGGGACAGGATGGATGGAGCCGCGCCCGCCTGGCGCGCGGCACGGGCTTTTATCCCAGATCGAGCCGTTCGGGAACCCGTCCGGCCGCCCCGCGGGCCGTCACCGCGGCGTCACGATCGGCAGCTCGACGAAGCTCGCCTGACCCGGGGCGTGGTGCACCCGCTGGGTGGCCTTCCGGTAGTCCGCCGGGCGCGCCCAGAACGGGTTCTCGACGAAGGTCTGGGGGTTCCGGTCGTAGAGCGGGAACCAGCTCGACTGCACCTGGACCATGATCCGGTGGCCGGGCAGGAAGACGTGGTTCACCGTGGGCAGCGAGAAGCGGTAGGGGAGCGGCTTCCCGGCCGGGATCGGGGCGGCCTTCGAGAGGCTCTCCCGGTAGCGCCCCCGGAAGACGTCGGCCGAGACCATGAGCTGGTAGCCGCCCATGGCCGGCTCGGCGGCCACCTCGTCGGGGTAGACGTCGATGAGCTTCACCACCCAGTCGGCGTCGGTTCCGCTGGTCGACGCCACCAGGTTCACCACCGGCAGCCCGGCCACCTTGACCGGGGCCGTGAGCGGGGCGGACACGAACGTGACCACGTCGGTGCGGCTGGCGGCGTCGCGCTGGTCGTCCACGAGCCAGCGGGCCCAGCTCTCCCCGTCGCCGTCGCCGGTGGGGCGCATGGGGCGGGACCGGTACGGGACCGGGAGGGCCGGATCGGAGATCCACTCCTGGTACGGCGCCTCCCCGGCCCGCGGGGGCTCGAACGAGGCCACGCGGCCGTCCCGGAGCCAGAGCGGCGACGGGCGCGTGACGCACCCCGCGTCGCACCCCGACGGCCACGCCTGGAGGCGCCGCCAGGCGTTGGTGCCGGTCTCGAAGATGGTGACCGGGGCGACGCCGGACGGCGGGGCGCCCTCCTTCAGGTACTGGTCGAGGAAGGGGCGCAGCACGTCGCGCCGGAACTGGAGCGCCGTGTCCTGGCGGAACTTGATGGCCCCGAGCGCGCTGCCGTCCCCGATCTGCTGCCCGTGGGACCAGGGACCGGCGACCAGGAAGACCCGGTCGTTCCCGGCGTCCTTCCGCTCCAGCGCCTGGTAGACGGCGATGGGGCCGTAGATGTCCTCCTGGTCCCAGAGCCCGTGCACGACCATCACGGGCACGGTGAGCGGGCGTGCGGCGAGGACCCGGTCCATGGCCTGCTCCTGCCAGAAGGCGTCGTAGGCCGGGTGCTCCAGGATCTTCCGCCAGAACCCCAGCTGCTCCATGCCCCGCTGGCGCCCGATCTCCCCCGCGGAGCCGGCCAGGAAGGCGTCGTACTCGTCGCGGTGGGTCTGGGGCCACTTCACCTCCGACTTCCGGGTGGCCTCCTGGTCGTGGATGTAGGCCATGTTGACGAGGCGGAAGGCGCCGTTGTGGAACCAGTCGTCGCCGATCCAGCCGTCCACCATCGGGTTCATCGGCACGGCGACCTTGAGCGCCGGGTGGGGGTCGACGAGCGCCATGAGCGGCAGGAACCCGTCGTAGGAGATGCCCAGGATGCCCACCCGCCCGTTCGACTCCGGGACGTTCCGCACCAGCCACTCGATGGTGTCGTAGGTGTCGGTGGCGTGGTCGACGGCGGTGGGGTTCAGCGGCCCGCGGAGCGGCCGGTTCATCACGTAGTCCCCCTCCGACCGGTGCTTCCCGCGCACGTCCTGGACCACGCGGATGTAGCCGCCGTCCACGACGACGTCGGCGACGTTGTCGTAGCCCTGGAGGACCGGCCCGAGGTGGGTGCTCTGGGCGTGGGAGGTGAGCTTGTCGGCCTCGTAGGGGGTGCGGGTGAGGAGCATCGGCGCCCCCTTCGCTCCCTTCGGGACCAGGATCACGGTGTGGAGCCTCACGCCGTCCCGCATCGGGATCGCGACCTCGCGCCGCTCGTGGTCGAAGCCGTGGTTCGTGGGCTGGAACGACGCCGGGATCTCCGACGGCAGCGCCGCTGGCGGCGAGCCCCCGGGAGCACCGAGGACCGCGACCAGGGCGAGGAACGAGGTGGATGCGAGGGACATGGGCGATGGCTCCGCGTCGTGGGGGCGCGATGCTCCCACGGCGCGGGCCACCGCCTCAAGCCGGAGCGCCGTCAGCGGAGGAGGCGGCGCCTCCGGAACCCGGCCAGCAGGGCCGACAGCGCCAGGAGCGCCACCGGATCGGCGGGTCCGCCCGTGCTGCAGCCACCCGAGAAGCCCGTCATCCCGGCAGCAGCCACGCCCGATGCGGTGGTGCCCGCGGCCGGGACGGTCCCGCCGCTGCCGGACGATCCAGGAGTGCCGGACGCGACCGGGTCGCGGCCGCGATCGTCGTCATCGTCCTTCCGCCCGACGCGCGTGCGGGCTGTTGCCCGGTCGACGTCGGGATTGGCGTCGTCGAGGGTCACCGTCCAGAGCACGACGCCGCTCGCCCCGGGAGGCACGGGCCAGTCCGGGAACGGGAATTCCCCGTCCCTGCCGCGGCGGAGGGTGATGGTGATGATCCGGTCGTACACCCGTGCGCCGCCGAGATCACCGGTGAGGCGCGCCGGAGCCGACCCGTCCACCTTGCCGGAGTTCTTCGCGTGCAGGCGGGGCGTGACCGAGGCCGTCCGGGAGGGATCGACACTCCTCGGCACCCGGAACTCGTCGATGTCGATGTCGACGCCGGCGACCGGGGGCGAGGTGCCCATGCCCTGGACGGCCAGGTTCACCGACGCGTTCACCGGGTCGTTGCTGGCGATGGTGAAGCACCCGGTGTCGGCCCCGGTGTCGGTCGGGGAGTAGGTGACGGTGAGCGTCCGGGCCTGGCCCGGGGCCACCGAGAAGGGCGCCGGGGGCGTCTCGGTGAACTCGGGGCTGGCGCCGGTGCAGGCGGCGATGCCCAGCACGTCGAGCGGGGCCGTCCCGGTGTTCCGGACCTCGGCCGTGCGCGCCGCCGAGCCTCCGACGGTGACCATGCCGAAGTCGAGCGCGTCGGGCGCGAGCGCGATGGCCGGGAAGGCGGCCACGACCGACCCGGTCCCGCTCAGGCCCAGGTTCACGGTGGGACGGAGGGGATCGTCGGACGTGAGCGTCAGGCACCCGTTGTCCGGCCCGGCGCCCACCGGGGTGTAGGTGACCGAGAGGGCCCGGGACTGACCGGCGCTCACCGTGAACGGCGCCGCCGGGCTCCAGGTGAACTCGGCGCTCGTCCCGGAGCAGGGGGCGATCGACTGGACGTCGAGGTTCGCGCCGCCGGTGTCCTGCACCTGCGACACGAGCGTGGAGGAGTTGCCCACCACCACGGTCATGAAGTCGAGGTTGGGGGGCAAGAGGACGATGGAGGGCACCGGTGCGGCGGCGCCCTGGGCGGTGAGGCCGAGGTTGGCGACCGGCTTCGCCGGGTCGTTGCTGGAGACGGCCAGGCAGGCCTGGTGGGCGTCGGTGTTCACGGGCGTGTAGGTCACGGTGAGAGGGCTCGACTGGCCCGGGGCGATGGAGAGGGGCAGCGTGGCGGCCCAGGTGAACTCGGTCCCGGCTCCGCTGCAGGCGGCGACGGCGGTGACGGTGAGGGTGGCCGTCCCGCCGTTCTGGATCTGCGCCGTCCGCTGCGCGGTGTTCCCGATGGTGACGGTGCCGAAGTCGAGCGCGGCCGGCGAGAAGGCGATGGCCGGCGCCGGGGCCACGGCGCCGTTGCCGCTCACGGTGAGGTTCACGGTGGGACGGGCCGGGTCGTTGCTGGCGATGGTCAGGCAGCCGGTGTCGCCGCTGGCGGCCGTGGGGGTGTAGGTGACGGTCAGGGTGGAGGCGCCGCCCGCGGCGACGGTGAAGGGCGCCGGCGGGGACCAGGTGAACTCGGTGCTCGTGCCGGTGCAGCGGGTGATGGAGGACACGCCGAGCGGCGCGTTGCCGTCGTTCTGGACCTGGGTGGGCAGCATGGCCGAGGTGCCCACCGTGACCGTGCCGAAGGAGAGCGTCCCTGGCGAGAGCGCAATGGCGGGTGCGGCCGGGACCGCGCCCGTGCCGCTCAGGCCCAGGCTCACGGTGGGGTTGGCCGGGTCGTTGCTCGCCAGCGACAGGCAGCCCGAATCGCTGGTCGAGTCGGTGGGGGCGTAGGTGACGGTGAGGGTGGCCGACTGGCCGGCCTGGACCGTGATGGATGCGGGCGGGGTCCAGCTGAACTCCGTGCTCGTGCCGGCGCAGCGGGTGATGGCCGACACCGTGAGGGCGGCCGTGCCGGTGTTCCGGATCGAGGTGGCCATGGTCGGGGTGGACCCGACGTTCACGGTCCCGAAGGCGAGGGAGGGCGGCGCGAGCGCGATGACCGGGTTGGAGGGGGCGACCACCGTGAAGGAGTTGGTCTGGGCCCTCTGCTCCCCGTGCCCGGGGTTGGAGGAGGCCACCCAGCTGGTGCCGAACGCCGCACCTCCCGCGTCGAACTGGTTGCCGTACCAGGCCACCCACCAGGTGTAGGTGCCGGGCGT
>DAOMFN010000062.1:4858-7823 GCA_035429785.1 Anaeromyxobacteraceae bacterium | reverse complement strand
TGGCGCGCCCGGTCACCGGCGCCTCTCCCCGGCCGCGCGTGCGCGCGTGCTGCTCTTCCTGGCCGCGGCGCTCTTCGGGCTGCTCGCGGTGCTCGCTCGCATCGCCTCCATCGAGGGGCTCACCGCGCCCCAGGTGGCGACCGTCCGCTTCGCGGTGGGCACCGCCATCTCGCTCCTCGTCTTCCGGCTCCGCCCCGGGACCTTCCGGCCGGTGCGGAAGGGGCTGCTCGTCACCCGGGGCGTGCTCGGGGGGCTGGCGGCGCTGCTCTACTTCTACGCGCTGGCCCTCATCCCGGCCGGGCAGGCCACGCTCCTCAACAACACCTTCCCGGTCATCGCCGTGGCCATCTCCTACTTCACCCTCAACGAGCGACCCACCTGGCACCTCCTGCTGGCCCTGGGCGTGACCAGCGTCGGCGTCTGGCTCGTTCTCGGCGGCGGCCGCGTCCACTTCGAGCTCGGCTTCGGGCAGTGGGTGGGCATCGCCTCGGCCTTTCTCGGCGCAGGGGCGGTGACGTCGATCCGGGCGCTCCGCGCCACCGACAACGCCGCCACGATCTTCTTCGCCTTCACGGTGGGAGGGCTGGTGGTCTCGGCGCCGCTCTCGATCGGCGCCTGGTCCTTCCACCACCACGCCTGGATCTTCGCCGTGGCGGCCGGCGTGGTCAGCTTCCTGGCCCAGCTCTCCATGACCGAGGCCTACGGCGCGCTCACCGTCGCCGAGGCGGCGGTGTGGCAGCAGCTCACCCCGGTGGCGAGCTTCCTCTGGGCGGGTGCGGTGCTCGGCGAGGGGCTCTCCACGGTGGGGATGATCGGCGTGGCCCTCGGCATCGCCGGCGTGGTCTACGGCTCGGTGCTGGGGCACCGGCCGCCGGAGCCGGAGGAGGCGTGACGCCGGCCGCGCGCCACGGGCGGGCCATCGCGCGCCTGGAGCTGGTGGGGTGCGGCGTCTTCTTCGGTCTCATGGCGGTGCTCGGGCGCATGCTCTCCACCGGGCCGGTGCGCTTCACCCCCGGGCAGCTCTCGGTGGTGCGCTTCGGGGTGGGGGCGGCGGCGAGCCTGGCGGTCTTCGCGGTCCGGCCGTCCCTCTACCGCCCCCGCAACGTCCCGCTCCTGCTCACCCGCGGCGTCTCCGGCGGGCTCGTCGTGGTGCTCTACTTCACCGCGCTCGCCCGCATTCCCGCCGGCGAGGCGGGGATGATCTACAACCTCTTCCCGGCCATCGCGACCTTCATGGCCCTCGCGGCGCTCGGCGAGCGCCCCTCCGGCCGGCTCTGGCTCGCCATCCTGCTGGCGACGGCCGGCGTGGTCCTCGTGCTCGGGAACGGCACCGTCCGGCTGGGGCTGGGATGGGGGGAGGGGGCGGCGCTGGCCGCGGCGGTCTTCGCCGCCGTGAGCGCCAACGTGATCCGGGCCATGCGCGGGACCGACAACGCGCCCACCATCTTCTTCTTCTTCTGCCTCGCGGGGCTGCCCGTGGTCCTGCCCTTCGCCCTCGACCCGTGGCCCGCGGGGCTCGTGCCCTGGGCGCTCGCGGTGGCCATGGCGCTCTCGGCCTTCGCCGCCCAGGTCCTCATGACCGAGGCCTACGGGGCGCTCTCGGTGGGCGAGGCGGCCGCGTGGCTGCAGCTCACCCCCATCGCGCAGTTCCTGCTCGCGGCGCTCCTGCTCGGCGAGGCCGTCACCCTGGCGGGCGCGTTCGGCATCGCCGTCTCCGTGGCCGGTGTGGCCTGGACCACCACCCTCGGTCAGCGGGCGGCCGCGACGCCGCCCCCCTGAGCGTCGGCGACCGCGGCTGCGCTAGACTCGGGGCGATGAACGCGCCGGCCGTCGCCTTCGAGCCCTTCACCGACGAGCACCAGGCCTTTCGCCGGGTGGTCCGAGACTTCTGCGAGCGGGAGCTCGCGCCCCACGCCCGGGAGTGGGACGAGCGGGGCGAGTTCCCCCGGGAGCTCTTCCGCCGCTTCGGCGAGATGGGCTTCCTCGGCATCCGGCACGACCCGGCCTGGGGCGGCTCCGGGCTCGACTACTGGTACGTGGTGGCCTACGCGGAGGAGCTCGTGCGCTCCCGCAGCGGCGGCCTCGGGACCGGGATGCTCGTGCAGGGGGAGATGGCGACGCCCATCATCGGCGAGCTCGGCACCGACGAGCAGAAGCGCGAGTTCCTGCTTCCCGCGCTCCGCGGCGAGAAGGTGGCGGCGCTCGCCATCTCCGAGCCGGACGCGGGGAGCGACGTCGCCGCGATCCGCACCCGGGCGCGCCGCGACGGGGACGACCTCGTCGTCTCCGGCTCGAAGACCTGGATCTCGAACGGGACGCGGGCCGACTTCCTCACGCTCGCCGTGCGGACCGGCGACGACGGCTGGGGCGGCATCTCGCTCGTCACCTTTCCCACCGACGTGCCGGGCTTCCAGGTCTCGCGCCGGATCGAGAAGGTGGGCAACCTCTCCTCCGACACGGCGACCCTCTTCTTCGACGACTGCCGCATCCCGGCCCGCTTCCTCCTCGGGGAGGAGAACCAGGGCTTCGGCCACATCATGACCGGCTTCCAGGGGGAGCGGCTCGTCGCGGCCATCACCGCCGTGGCCGGCGCCCAGCTCGTGCTCGACGACGCGCTCGCCTACGGGAAGGAGCGCAAGGCCTTCGGCCGGCCCATCGGCACCTTCCAGGCCTGGCGCCACCGCTTCGCCGAGCACCTCTCGGCGCTGGAGGCGGCCCGCTGGCTCACCTACCGCGCCTGCGACCTCTTCGCGCGCGGCCAGGTTGCGCTGCGGGAGATCTCGATGGCGAAGCTCGTCGCCTGCGACCTCGCGCAGCGGGTCGCCTACGACGCCATGCAGTTCCACGGCGGCATGGGCTACGTCCTGGAGAGCGACGTGGCCCGCGCCTGGCGAGACCTGCGCCTGCTCCCGATCGCCGGCGGGACGTCGGAGATCATGAAGGAGCTCGTGGCGAGAGGGGCGGG
>DAOMFN010000062.1:0-4758 GCA_035429785.1 Anaeromyxobacteraceae bacterium | reverse complement strand
CGCCCGTCGCCCAGGTTGCGGAGGAAGAGGAGCCGGGCCCCGTCGGCGGCGGCGACGACGAGGTCGAGGTCGCCGTCCCGGTCGAGGTCGCCGGCGGCCACGTCGACGCCCGAGACGTCGATGGAGCGGCCGGGGCCGAACGACGAGCCCAGGGAGGGGAGCACCGTGAGCCCGCGCGATCGACCGGGCCGGAGGATCGCGAGGTCGGCCCGGGCGTCGCCGTCGAGGTCGGCGCAGAGGGGGACGGCGTCCGCATCGAAGGGAGCGCCCGTCCAGGCCACCACCGGGGCCGCGAAAGTGACGTCGCCGCGCCCGGGGAGGAGCACCACCGGAGCGGCGGGGCTGGAGGTCGGGACCACGACGTCGGTCGAGCCGTTCCCGTCGACGTCGCCCGCGCACGGTCGCCCGGCGCCGGTGAAGTCGGTGGCCATGTCCACGTTGAAGATGAGCCGGTCGTTGCCGTCGACCCGGTAGACCCCCAGGTGGAAGCCGCTCCCCGGCCGCTCCACGATCACCGACACGTCGAGCAGGCCGTCGCGATCGAGGTCCGCGACCGCCATGCCGGTCGGCGGGCCGAGGAGGGATGCCCGCTCCGCGAGCCCGGGACCACCCGCACTTCCGCGGTGGAGGGCGATGGCGTCGGACTCGAGGACGACGAGGTCGCCAGCGCCGTCGCCGGCGAGGGGACCGGCGGCGATCGCGCGCGCCGTCGTCGAGGCTTCGAGCGAGCCCAAGGGTGCGAGGGCCCCGCCGCCCACGCCCCGGTAGAGCCGGACCTCCGGCGCGGCCGTCGCGAGCGACGCCACGTCGGCGACACCGTCTCCGTCCAGGTCGGCGGAGGCGAGGCCGGCCGGGGCGGGTCGCCCGGGGAGCCGCACCGGCGCCGCCAGGCCTCGCCAGGTTGGTGGAGCGACGTACCGCAGCACGCTCGCCCGCAGGTCGTGATCGGCGTTTCGCGTGAGGTTCGTGGTCGCGCCCGTGGCCGGGTCGAGGAGGTGGACCTCCAGGTCGCCGGTGCGGAGGTCGGAGAAGGCGATGCGCCCGTCGGGGAGCCACGCCGGATCGGCGGCGTCGAACGGCGCGGGGAAGACGCGGTGGCCGGTGCCGTCCGGGCGGACCGTCCCGATGCCCACGGCATCGAGGGTCTCGGTGACGAACGCGAGCGTGCCGCCGTCGGCGGACCAGGCGGGGACGTGCTCCGCCGCCACGAGCGACGCCGGGAGCACCTGGCGCGGCGCGCTCCCGTCCGCGCCCATGACCCAGAGCCGGGTGGTGCCCGAGCGGTTCGAGGAGAAGGCGATGGAGGCGCCGTCGGGCGACCAGGCCGGCGCGCGGTCGTACAGGACGACGCGGTCGGGGTCGGGGGTCAGGTTCGTCGTCCCCGAGCCGTCGGCGTTCACCACCCAGATGTCGGCCGTGATCTCCAGCGTCGAGACCTCCACGGCGAGGCGCCGGCCGTCCGGGGACCACGACACGCCGCCCACGGTCGCAAGCCCGTCGACGAGCGGGCGGAGGTTCTCGCCGGTGCGGTCGACGAGCCAGAGGTGGACGAGCCCGTCGTCCGGGCGGAGCACGGCGAGGGTCCGTCCGTCGGGAGCGGGCACCACCCGGAGGGCGTCGGCCGGCACGCCGGGGACCGGTGCGACGAAGGTCCGCTCCGGCGTCATGGCGACGAAGGAACGGTGTCCCCCGCGCGAGATCCGCTCGACGAGGAGGCTCCACGCCGGGCGCGCCACCTCGGGCTCCGCGGGCGGCGGGGGCGGGGTCGGGGTCGTGCTGGATCCGGAGCAGGCTGCCAGGGCGGTGAGCCCGGCGAGTCCGGCGAGGAGGGTGGCGCTGCGCATGCGTGGACCTCGGGTGCGGCCCGGCATGAGCCGACCGGGAGGCTTAGGCGCACGGCGAGGCGTCGGCACGCCGAAGTGCGCGTGCGGCGAGCGGGCCGGGGCGGGCCGTCACTTCTTCCGGAACAGCGCCTCGAGCGCGTCTCGCGGGTCTTCCTTGGCCTTCGGCGCCTCGCCGAAGAGGGCGCGCATCCGGTCCATGGCATCGGCCGAGGAGCCGCGCCGGTTGGCCGCGCCGTCGCCGAGCCGGTAGAGGTCGCAGGCGTTGGAGGCGTCCTTGTCGACGATGTGGTCGGCGTGCGGCTCCCGGCACTGGTGCGGGGCCGTCTCCTCGAAGAAGCGGCAGTTGTGGCAGGTGTGCAGGTCGGCGTCGCACTCCGGGCAGGCGGTGCGGCGGCCGACCGGGCCGTCGATGCGGAGCGTCGCGCCGCAACCGTGGCAGGTGGTGGCCACGCGTCAGGCCTGGGCGAGCGGCATCGGCCCGGTGGTGCCGGGCGGGCGCTCCGCCATCTCGGTGGAGAGGATGGCGTACTGCTCCACGTCGATGCTGATGCGGCGCCACTCCTCCTCGGGGATGTCGAGGAAGGCGTCGACCACCTTGGGGTCGAACTGGGCGCCGCGGCAGCGGGTGATCTCGGAGCGGGCGTCGGCGTAGCCGCGCGCCTTGCGGTAGGGGCGGTCGCTGGTGATGGCGTCGTAGGCGTCGACGACGTGGAACACCCGCGCCCCGATGAGGATGCCGTCCCCGCGGAGTCCGGCGGGGTAGCCGCTGCCGTCCCACTTCTCCTGGTGCTGGAGGACGATCACCGACGCCGACTTGAGGTACTCGACCCGGCGGAGCAGCTCCCATCCCAGCTCGGGGTGGCGCTTCATCTCCTTCCACTCCGCTGCGTCGAGCGGCCCGGGCTTGAGCAGCACCCGGTCCCGGATGCCGATCTTGCCGATGTCGTGGAGGAGCGCGCCGTGCTCGATGGTGGTGAGCTCGGGCTCGGAGACGCCGAGCTGGAGCGCGAGGCGCCGGGCGTAGAGGGAGACGCGGCGGGAGTGCCACTGGGTCTCGGCGTCGCGGTAGTCGAGCGCGGCGATGAGCCCGCCGAGGAGCGCCTCGGTGCGCTCCCGCACCCGCTCCTCGAGCCGGAGGTTGAGCTCCCGCAGCTTGTCGTTCTGCTGCTGGACCTGGATGGTGAGCCGCTCGTTCTCCCGCCGCAGGCGGGCCGCGTCGGCGGCCTGGGCCACCGTGGTCACGACCTCCTGGTTGTGCCAGGGCTTGGAGATGATCCGGTAGACCTCGCCCGAGTTCACCGCGTCGAGGGCGATGCGGAAGTCCTCGGCGGCGGTGCAGAGGATGCGGGCCGCGCCGGGCAGCTTCTCGCGCGCCTGCTGCAGGAGCGCGATGCCGTCCATGCCCGGCATCATGTAGTCGGAGATGACGACCGTGGGCCGGTCGGCGTCGAGCCGCGACAGTGCCTCCTCCGGGGCAGAGTAGGTGCGCACCTCGAACCCGGCGCCCTCGAGGATGCGCTTCAGGTTCCGGAGGATGAGGACGTCGTCGTCCACGACGACGACGCGGTCGGGGCTCAAGGTGGAGATGCCGGCCTCCCGGTGGAGCGTGGTCGGGCGATCATACCCCGGGCACGCCCCGACGCCACCCCGCGGCCGGTCGTCCGGGCGTCGCCGCCTCCGGGCCCGCACCCGACGGCCGGGTCACGGAGAGGGGGTGGCCCCGGCAGGGTGGAGCCCGCCGGGACGCGTCAGAAGCTGTTCAGGAAGTCGTCGTTGGTCTCGAACTCCCCGAGCTTCTTGAGGAGTCGCTCCATGGCCTCGACGGGCTTCAGCGACGCGAGCGCCCCGCGGAGCTTTCGGATCTTCTCGATCTGCTTGCCCGAGAAGAGCTTCTCCTCCTTGCGGGTGCCCGAGGCGCCGATGTCGATGGCCGGGAAGATGCGCCGCTCCGCGAGCGGCCGGGAGAGGACGACCTCCATGTTCCCGGTGCCCTTGAACTCCTCGAAGATGACCTCGTCCATCCGGCTGCCGGTGTCGACGAGCGCGGTGCCGATGATGGTGAGCGACCCGCCCTCCTCGGCCTTGCGGGCCGCGCCGAAGAGCCGCTTGGGGCGCTCGAGCGCGCGGCTGTCGACGCCGCCGGTGAGGGTGCGGCCGGAGGACTCGATCTCGCGGTTGTAGGCGCGGGCGAGCCGGGTGATGGAGTCGAGCAGGATGACGACGTCCTTGCCGCCCTCCACGAGCCGCTTCGCCCGCTCGAGCGCCATCTCGGCGGCGTGGATGTGCTCCTCGGCGGGCCGGTCGTTGGACGAGCCGCAGACCTCGCCCTTCACGTTCCGGCGCATGTCGGTGAGCTCCTCGGGGCGCTCGTCGACGAGGAGGACGATGAGGTGGATGTCGGGCCGGTTGGCGTGGATCGCCTGGGCGATCCGCTGCAGCATGATGGTCTTGCCGGCCTTGGGCGGCGAGGTGATGAGGGCGCGGGCGCCCAGGCCGATGGGGGAGACGAGGTCGAGCACGCGGCCCACCATCTCGTCGGAGCGGGTCTCCATGACGAGCTTCTCGGTGGGGTCGGTGGCGGTGAGGTTGGTGAAGGCGGTGCGCCGGACCACGGCGAGCGGGTCGGTGCCCTCGACGAGGTCCACCTTCTGGAGGACCCGCTTCACGCCCCGGACGGCGGCCTGCCCCTTCACGAGGTGGCCGGGGAGGAGGTGCATCCGGTCGATGAGCCAGCGCGGCACCTCGACGTCGAAGTGCTGGGGGATGTAGCTGCGCTTCGGATCGCGCAGCCAGCCCTGCCCCTTGCCCTCGAAGTCGAGGACGCCCTCGACCTCCTCCATCGTCTCGGGCTGCCCCTGGGGCTGCGGGGCCTGCGCCGGGGCCACGCCGTTGCCGGAGGCCTGGGGGGCGAAGT
>DAOMFN010000061.1:0-7852 GCA_035429785.1 Anaeromyxobacteraceae bacterium | reverse complement strand
GGCGGCGGCCCGGGCTCGCCGGACCCGCGGGGCAGGCGCTGGCCGCGACCGGGCCAGGCGGTCCTCGAGGTCCCGGATCTGCTCGTCGAGGGTGGTGAGGTGCGACTGGAGGATCGCGATGGCCTCCCCCACGATGGAGATCTCCGTGGCGTGACGGGCCTCCATGAAGTTCTGGAGCGCCCGCTCGGCGATCCGGTACGCGTAGGTCGGGTCGCTCCACTCCGCCGAGATGAGCACGACGCCGTCCGTCACGTTGACCTTGAGCTTCTTCTCCAGCGCGTAGGCGAGCCCCTCGATCTTCTCCTCGCGGGAGACCTCCCGGCGGAGGACGTCGGTCATCAGCCAGTCCCGCAGCCGCGCCGCCGGCGCCCGGGATTCCGGCGGGACGTCCGCGAGCCCGGTCTCCTTCACGAGCGCCACCAGGTTCTCCCACCGCAGGACGGTCTCCTTCGCCGCCCGGGTGGGCGCGTCGGCCTCGCTCGGCCGGCCGAAGTTCGGGTTGGCGAGGACCGACATGACCGGGTTGCGCTGCGCCAGGATCCGCGTCTCCACGAGGTAGGTCCGGGGCAGGGCCCAGAGGCCGACTGCCGCGAGGGCGACCGTGGCGACCAGGGTGCCGGCCGCGAGCACCCGGTGACGGGACACGCTCCGGGCCACGAATCCGAGGAAGCCGCGGATCCATCCGTAGTCGAAGAGGTCGGCACCGGGCTCGTCGGCCGAGGTGCGGGATGGGCGGGGCTCGAGGTTCACGGGCACGTCACCAGTCCTCCGGTGGAAAGTACGGCGAGTAGACGTAGGCCGCGAAGGCGGCGTAGAGCACGGACGCGGCGAGCAGGCCGACCATCATCACGCGGATGCCCTTGCGCGGGTCGGCCATCCGGCTGGTGCGGATCGGGATCGCGACGAGCGCGAAGAGAAACGAGATGAGTCCGAGTGTTCCCATGGGCGAGCTGGCCCCGGAGGGCGGTCAGGAAATGTAGCATCGTCTGGCCCTCGCGGGACGTACCGGGGTCGAGGGGGTCGCGACGGCGGCCGCGGGTGCCGTGAACGAGGGGCACGCGGGACGGGCCCCGGGATAAGGTGGGGTCATGGCGAACCGCACACGTCGCGGGGTCTGGACCCCGCTCCTGGGCCTCCTGGCCCTCTCGGCGATGCCCGCCCAGGTCGCGGCCGGCCCGGCGCCCCGCGCCCGGTCGCCGTGGGTGACGGCCTACTACGCGGGCTGGTTCTGGGACCGCTCGCCACCCGAGGCCATCGACATGAAGGCCTTCACGCACCTCGTCTTCGGACGCGTGGCGCCTGGAGGGGGCACGCTGGGCGGCGAGCCGGGAGAGCTGATGCCCGGAGCGGGAACCGCGCACGACCGGAAGGTGGGGCCCGGCGCTCCCGAGCGGAGCGTCGAGGACTACCTGATCGCCCGCACGCACGAGGCGGGCGGGAAGGTTCTCCTGATGCTCGGAGGGGCGGGGGACGGCCGTGGCTTCGTCCGCTCCACGGAGTCGGCGGGGGTCCGCGCACGCTTCGTCCAGAACCTGCTCCGGTACCTGGCCACCCACGACTACGACGGCGTGGACGTCGACTGGGAGGACTCCCTCGACAGCCCGGCGCAGCGCGAGCTCCTCCTGGGCTTCCTGCGCGACCTGCGCGCCGAGGCCGGGCTCGCCCCCCGGTTCTCGCCCCCGCGCGATCCGCTGCTGATCACCTTCCCGGGCTTCGGCCTGAACGTGAACACCGACCTGCCGGTCTCCCGCTGGAAGGTGGAGGTGGCCTCCCTGGTCGACCAGTACAACCTCATGACCTACGGACAGGGAGCGGCGTACGCGGGGTGGAAGACCTGGTTCTTCTCCGCGCTGAAGGGGGAAGGTCCCTCGACGCCGACGAGCGTCCGCAGCACGGTCGACGGGTACGTGCGCGCCGGGGTTCCCCGGTCCAAGATCGGCATCGGCATCGGCCTGTACGGCATGAACTACGCGCCGCAGCCGGCCTGGCAGGCCTCGACGGGCTACCAGGCCGGCGCCGTCGTCCTGCGCGGCACGCGCGTCTACCGCTCCGTCCGCGCGTGCGTGTCCGGCGCCGGAGGCCCGACCGGCACGGGTCGGGGCGTGGAGGACGGATCCTGCCGCTGGGACTTCGTCGACGAGATGGGCCCGCGGCGGTCCCTGGCCACGGTCGGCAAGGAGGGGCTGCAGCTGAACGACTTCGACTGGACCTACGCGGTGATCGAGCGTCGATACCGGGCCGCAGGGCAGTACCGGTGGGACGAGGAGGCCGAGCAGGGCTACCTCCTGTTCCCCGACGGGTTCCAGCCGGTCGTGCCGGGCAGCGGAGCCAGCTACGCGCGGGCCGGCTACCTGACGTTCGAGGACGAGCGCTCCATCGCGGCGAAGGCCCGGTACGTCCGGGAGGCGGGCCTGGGGGGCGTCATCGTCTGGGCCCTCAACTACGGCGTGACCGACGCGAAGACCGGGGAGAACCCCCCCCTGGCCGCGATCCGGCGGAGCCTCCTTCCCTAGCCTCGCCGGAGATGGCGGGGTTCTAAGCATGCTCCAATGTGAGAGAATTCTCCCATTGTCTCCCCCTCCTAGGAGGCTTTTCCGTTCAGGTCCCGGTGGATACCTTGTGCTTGACGCGGGAGGTCAAGGCCGGCCTCCGTACGCGCCTCGAAAGGCTCACAGGGGAGAACCGGATGACTTCGAAGACCTCGGCGGCCACGTTCATCCTCGCACTTCTGGTGACGGGCTGCGGCGGAGTCACGGGTGACGCCAGCGACGTCGCGGTGACGGTGAACCCGACCGCTGCCTCCCTCCTGCCCGCGAACCGGCAGCAGTTCGCCGCGGCCGTGACGGGATCTCCGGTGACGGCGGTGACCTGGTCGGTCGTGGAGGGGGCGCCGGGTGGCACGGTCTCGGCGTCCGGTCTCTACACCGCTCCGGGAACGGCGGGGACCTACCACGTCGTCGTGCGGAGCGCGGCCGACGCGACCAAGGCCGCCACCGCCGTCGTCACCGTGTCCGCCTCGGGGCAGCCCGTCGCCGTCCAGGTGAACCCTGCGAGCACAACCGTCCAGGCCGGCGGGCGCGTCCAGTTCACGGCGGCCGTGTCCAACGCCAGCGACACCTCGGTCACCTGGTCGGTCGTCGAGGGCACGGCCGGCGGGACCGTCGACGCGACGGGCCTGTACGTCGCGCCGGCCTCGACCGGGACCTACCACGTGAAGGCGACGAGCGTTGCCGACGCCACCCGCTCCTCGACCGCCGCGGTGATCGTGACCGCGGCTCCCTCCGGGGGCTCGAGACCGTGGGTGTCCGCCTACTATGCCGGGTGGTTCTGGGACCAGACGGGGACGCAGGTCGACATGACGGCCATGACCCACCTCATCTTCGGACGCGTCGCCCCGGGCGCCGGCACGCTGGGCGGTGCCGCCGGAGCGGTCGTTCCCGGGGCCGGGACGGCCCACGATCCCGCCTACGGTCCCGGCGCGCCCACCCGGAGCGTGGAGCAGGTCCTGATCGACCGGGCTCATGCGGCGGGCATCAAGGCCCTCCTCATGATGGGCGGGGTCGGGGACGGCCCGGGATGGGTGGCGTCCACCGCCAACCCGACCATCCGGGCGACGTTCATCCAGAACATCCTCGACTACCTGGTCTCCCACGACTACGACGGCGTGGACATCGACTGGGAGGACTCGCTGTCGACGGCTGCGCAACAGACCGCGCTCAACGACTTCCTGGCCGCGCTGCGGGCGGCCGCCAACGCCCGTGCGCGCTACCAGGCCCCGCACGGCCCGTTCCTCATCACCTTCCCCGGATACGTCCTGAACGTGAACGTGGACCTGCCGGTGGCGGCCTGGAAGGTCACCACCGCCTCCCTCGTCGACCAGTACAACCTGATGTCCTACGCGGTCGGCGGGGCGTACGGCGGCTGGGACACCTGGTTCTTCTGCCCCATCTTCGGAGAGGGCCCGACCCGCCCGGTCGACCTCGACAGCACGATCCGCGGCTTCGTCGCGGCCGGCGTGCCGGCCTCCAAGCTGGGGATCGGGATCGGCTTCTACGGGCAGAACTACTCGCCCCAGCCGGCCTGGGTCGCGAACCGCGCCTACGCATCCGGGGCGTACGTCCTGAAGGGCGTCCGCGTGTACCGCGCCACGCAGGCGGGGACCTCCGGCGCCGCCGGCCCGAGCGGGACCGGGACGGGGATCGCGGACGGGACGGTGACCTGGAGCTACGTCGGGGACATGGGGCCGCGCCAGCCGATCGCCACCGTGGGGAGCGGCGGCATCCAGGCCTACGACGTGGAGTGGTCCTACGCGAACATCGTCTCCAAGTACAAGCCGAACGGCACCTACTACTGGGACGACACCGCGAAGCAGGGGTACCTGCTCTTCCCCGACGGGTTCGCGCCGAGCGGCGCCTCCCGCGCCGGCTACCTCACCTACGAGGACGAGAACTCGATCGCGGCCAAGGGGGCCTGGGTGCGCAGCCAGGGCGTCGGCGGGACGATCATCTGGGTGATCAACTACGGCGTGACCAACGCGGCGCAAGGCACGAACCCGCTCATGGACGCCACCAAGCGGGCGTTCCTCCAGTAGCTCCAAGCGCGGCGCCCGGGCCGTGTAGTTGGCTCCGGGTGCTTGCGACCCGTCGACGCGGGGGTACGATACCGGCTGCGCGAGGGCAGTGGGGGGCCGGCGGCCGGCCCGCCGGGCGCGCAGCGACGAGGAGGGGGCGCGCCGTGTTCTCCAGGATCCGGGCAGATGCGCGGGAGCTGATGCGCGTCGAGGCGACGCACATCCCCGGCGAGGGGAGGATGGCGCGGTACCGTCCCCTCTGGTGCGACACGTTCTCCGTGACGGTCTGGCAGCGCACGCGGGAATTCCTGCGCCGGGCACGGGTACCGCTGGCGAACCGGATCGTCCGTCGCATCCAGCTCGCCTTCTACGGGATCGACCTCGGCAACGACATCACGCTCGGCAGCGGCGTGAGCTTCGTCCACACGGTCGGGATCGTCATCGGCGGCACCGCGAAGGTCGGGAACCGGGTCCGGTTCATGGGATCGAACACCGTCGGCACCGCCAAGGACAACGGCTACCCGGTCATCGAGGACGACGTCGAGGTGGGCGCGGGAGCCCGGATCCTCGGGCCGGTGCGCATCGGCGCCCGCAGCGTGGTCGGTGCGAACGCGGTCGTGATCGCCGACGTCCCGGCCGACTCCGTGGCCATCGGCATCCCGGCCCGGAGCCGATCCAAGGCATGAGCCTCCCGCCGGCCCGTCCCCGCGCCACCCTGGTGCTCGCCACGTTCAACCGGGGGAGCCGGTTGCTGCGCCTCCTGGAGTCGCTGGAGGGGCAGGACGTCGGGCCGGACGCCTTCGAGGTCGTGGTGGTGGACGACGGGTCCACGCCGCCCGCCCGGGAGGTCCTCGAGGGATACCGGCCGCCGTACGCCCTCCGCCTGATCGCGCAGGAGAACGCCGGTGCCGGGGCCGCGCGGCACCGGGGTGCGGAGGCGGCGCGGGGAGACGTCCTCGTCATCACGGACGACGACATGATCCTGCCGCCCGGCTTCCTCCGCGCCCACCTCGCGCATCACGGGCCCGGGACCCGCCGGGCCGTGCTCGGGCGGATCCGGTGGCCGGACGCGGTCGCCGGGATGCCGCTCTTCGAGCGATGGCACGCCGAGGCCCTGCGCAAGCAGCAGACGGCCCCGTCGACGCGCGTCCACGGCGACTCGCTCTGCACGGGCAACGTCTCCATGCGGAGGGAGGACTACTTCGCGGTCGGGGGCTTCGACGCGTCGCTCCCGCGCGGCGAGGACATGGACCTCGGTCTCCGGCTGGAGCGGGCGGGCGTGGAGATGTTCCCGGCCGCCGAGGCGTGGGTGATCCACGACTCGGATCACACCAGCTTCGCCGGGTGGCGCCGGAAGTGCGTGCGGTACGGAGAGGTCTTCCTGCGCATGAGCCGGAAGTACCCGGGACTGCCGCAGGCCAATCCCTGGCGCTTCTTCTTCCGGAATGCCGCGGCGAAGCGGCCGGTGCTCCTGCTCGCGCTGGTGCACCCCGCGGTGGGCGGCGCGATCGCCGGTGCCGTGGAGCGTGCGGCCCGCGCGGCCGACGCGGCGGGCTGGGAGCGGCTGGCCCTGAACGGCGTCAGCCTGCTCTGGGACGTCGAGTACTTCCGGGGCATGCGGATCGAGGCCGGGAGTCTCGCGGAGGCCCTCCGATCCGCCTCGGAGTTCATCCGTGCCGCCGGGGAGTCGGGCGAGGCCTGGCCGGGCGTCGGGACCGCGGCCCGGGTCACGGGACGGGCCCTGGCCCGGATCCTCCCGGGCGGCGGGCCGGTCCCGACGTGAGCGCCCGGCCGGCCAGCGCCGCGAGCGACGGCGGATCCAGCCACCGGCAGGGGTCCATCGCCCGCAACGCCTTCCACCTCCTCGTCGGGCAGGTCCTCACCACCGCGCTCTCCATCGCGCTGCACTCGCTGCTGGGACGCTCGCTCGGGGCCGTGGAGTTCGGCGTCCTCTTCCTGGTGACGTCCTGGACGTCCTTCGTCGGCGACATCACGGCCTGGGGCGTCGGGGCCCTCCTGGTGACCCGCGTGGCCCGGGATGCCTCCATGGCCGGGCCGCTGCTCGGCGCGGCGATCGCGTTCCGCGTGGCGGCGACGGCCCTCGTGCTCGGGCCTGCCGTGCTGCTCATCCGGCTGCTGGGCTACGACTCGCCGACCCAGGAGCTCTTCGCGATCGCCATCGTCACCTCGGTGCCGCTCTCCGTGGCGACGCTGTACGGATGGGTGATGCGCGGCCACGAGCGGATGGGGCGCGACGCGCTCGTGACCGTGGCGGCCAAGGCCCTGGCGCTCGCCCTGGTCGTGCCGGTCCTCCTCGGGGGCGGGGGCGTCGCGTCGATCCTGGTCGCCCAGGGCGTGGCGGGACTGGGGGGGCTCGTCATCGCGGAGTGGCAGCGACGGCGGCTCGGGCTGCCCCGCCTCCGGGTCGAGTGGCGGCACGTCCGCGACATCGCCGTCCTGGGCGTCCCCGTCGTGGTCCTGAGCCTCCAGGTCGGGGCCCAGGCGTTTCTCGACTCCCTGCTGGTCTCCAAGCTGGCCCCGCCGGACGTCGTCGGCTGGTACGGCGCGGCGAAGACGCTCCTGGGGTTCCTCGTGACGCCCGCGGCCATCATCGCCTCGGCGTCGTTCCCGGCGCTCTCGAGGAGCGCGGGGACTCCCGGCGCGCTGGTGAACGAGATCCGGAAGGTGCGGCGCCCGCTCATCTGGCTCGGCGCCCTGGCGTCGGCGGGGACCTGGCTGTTCGCGGACGTCGCCGTCGGGCTCGTGTACGGGAAGCGCGGCTTCGGCCCGGCCTCCGTCGCCGTCCAGGTGTTCGGCGTCTCCCTGCTGCTCGTCTTCGTGGACTCGCTCGTCTCCTACGTGCTCCTCGCGGTGGAGCGTTCCCGGCAGCTCGCCGTGGGCAAGCTCCTGTCGGTCGCGGTGAGCGTGGGGGTGGCGTGGTGGGCCATCCCGTGGTGCCAGGCGCGCTTCGGGAACGGCGCGATCGGGTCCGCCCTGGGGTTCGGGGCCGGAGAGGTGTTCATGGTCGTCGCCGGGGTCCTGGTGATGCCGCGGGGCGTCCTCGGCTGGGCCGACGCCGTCGACCTGGGGCGGGGCGTGGTGGCGGCGATCGCGACGGTGGCGGTCCTGCGGGTCGTCCCGGCGACGTCGCCCGTCGTCGCCATCCCGCTCTCCGTCGCGGTGTTCGCCGCGGCCGGCGCCCTCACCGGGCTGGCGAGGCCCCGGGACCTGGCGGGCCGCCGGAGCGCGTTGCACCGGCGCAGGGGGAAGGGGTGGTGTCGC
>DAOMFN010000060.1:0-7863 GCA_035429785.1 Anaeromyxobacteraceae bacterium | reverse complement strand
CCCGGCCGGAGCGGGCCCGGCCGATGCGGGCGGTCCGACGGCCGGTTAGGATGGCAGGGGTGCAGGCCCGGATCCTTGGGAAGACCGGGGGCTTGGTGTAGCATCGACCGGAGAGGACGCTTTGAGCCGAAAGGACGCACATCAGGGGAGCCTCGCCTGCTCCTTCTGCGGGAAGGGACAGCGGGACGTCCGCAAGCTCATCGCGGGCCCCACCGTCTACATCTGCGACGAGTGCATCCGGCTCTGCAACGACATCATCGCCGAGGAGGGGGAGCGCGAGGAGGGCCGGCCGCCGGTCTCGCTCCCCACCCCCGCCGAGGTGAAGGCCTTCCTCGACGACTACGTCGTCGGCCAGGACCAGGCCAAGAAGGTGCTCTCGGTCGCCGTCTACAACCACTACAAGCGCATCCACGCCCGGAAGGCCCCCCGCGGGCAGCGCCCGGTGGCGGGGCGTGCCGCCGACGACGTCGAGCTCCAGAAGTCGAACATCCTCCTCATCGGCCCCACCGGCGCGGGCAAGACCCTGCTCGCGCAGTCGCTGGCCCGCTTTCTCAACGTCCCCTTCACCATCGCCGACGCCACCAGCCTCACCGAGGCCGGGTACGTGGGCGAGGACGTCGAGAACATCATCCAGAACCTGCTCCACAACGCCGACTACGACGTGGAGAAGGCCTCGCGCGGCATCGTCTACATCGACGAGATCGACAAGATCGCCCGCAAGGGCGACTCGCCGTCGGCCACCCGCGACGTGGGCGGGGAGGGCGTGCAGCAGGCGCTCCTCAAGGTCGTGGAGGGCACCCGCGCCAACGTCACCCCCCGGGGCGGCAAGAAGTACAACCAGCAGGAGTCGATCCAGGTCGACACCTCGAACATCCTCTTCATCGTCGGCGGCGCCTTCTGCGGCATCGAGCAGGCCATCCGCCGCCGCGTGGGGGTGAAGGGGCTCGGGTTCGGCGCCCGCGTGGACGCGACCCGCGAGGCCCCGCTCGGCGAGCTGCTCGCCCGCATCGAGCCGCAGGACCTCGTGAAGTTCGGGATGATCCCGGAGTTCGTGGGGCGCATCCCGGTCATCGCCACGCTCTCCGAGCTCACCGAGGACGACCTCGTCACCATCCTCACGCAGCCCCGGAACGCGCTCGTGAAGCAGTACCAGAAGCTCTTCGAGCTCGAGAAGGTGAAGCTCTCCTTCACGAAGGAGGCGCTCCGGGCCACGGCCCGCGAGGCCATGCGCCGCAAGTCCGGCGCGCGCGGCCTGCGCTCCATCCTCGAGCAGGCGATGCTCGACATCATGTACGACGTGCCGTACCGGGAGGGCGTGAAGGAGTGCAAGATCACCGACGGTGTGATCCTGCGCCGCGAGCCGCCGCTGCTCTCCTTCGAGAAGGAGAAGAAGTCGGCGTAGCGCCTCAGCTCTGCGTCACCCGCACGGTGGTCTTCATCTCGCGGCCGGTGTCCAGGTCGCGCGCGTGCACCGACAGGATCCCCTCCACGCTGACCTCGAAGAGGATCTCGAGCCGGACGTCGCCGGCGCGGCAGGGGCGCACCCCGCTGAAGGTGAACTCGCCGAGCGTCTCGTTGCGGGCCGCCTCCTCGTGGTCCCCCTGCACGATGCGGAGCACGAGCTCGGTCTGGCCGTCGGAGGAGTTGGTGGCGGACAGCGCCCGGGCGTTCGGGATGGCGGCGTTGCGCCCGAAGACGACGTGCGTCCCGCCGCCGGCCTGCTCGATGCCGATGGCCATGGGGATGACGTCGAGCAGCTGGAGCCGGTTCTCCCCCCCGGCGAGGAGCGACCAGCCGTAGAGGGCCGCGCCGATGGCCACCGCCTCGTCCGGGTGGACCCCCTTCGACGGCGGACGCCCGAAGAAGGAGGTGAGCCGCTCCTGGATGGCCGGCATGCGGGTCTGGCCGCCCACCAGCATGACCTTGTCCACCTCGGCCGCGCCGATGCCGGCGTCGGTGAGCACGCGGGACACGATCTCCATCGAGCGGTCCACGAGCGGCTCGGTGAGCTGCTCCAGGGTGGCCCGGTCGACCTTCATGTCCAGGCTGAGCGGCTGCCCCTGGGGCGTCATCGTGATGAAGGGGATGGAGAAGGGGACCTCGGTGCGCGCCGAGAGGTCGATCTTCGTGCGCTCGGCGAGGTCCTTGATGCGCTGCATCGCCACCGGGTCGGTGGAGAGGTCCACGCCGTGGCGCCGCTGGAAGTCGGCGAGCACCCAGGCGATGAGCGCGTTGTCGAAGTCGATGCCGCCGAGGAAGATGTCGCCGGCGGTGGCCTTCACCTCGAAGACCCGGTCGCGGATGTCGATGATCGAGACGTCGAAGGTCCCGCCGCCGAGGTCGTAGACCAGCACCCGCTCGCGGAGGTGCTTGCCGAGCCCGTAGGCGAGCGCCGCCGCGGTGGGCTCGTTGATGATGCGCACGACCTCGAGCCCCACCATCCGGCCGGCCTCCTTCACCGCCTGCCGCTGCCGGTCGGTGAAGTAGGCGGGGACGGTGACCACCGCGCGCTCGACCCGGAAGCCGAGGTGGTCGCTCGCGACGTCCCGGATCTTGGCCAGGATCCGGGACGCGACCTCGGAGACCGGGAAGGCGCGGCCGTGGCAGTCGACCTCCACGTCGTTGCGGCGCCCGGCGCGGACCCGGTACTGCACCGAGCGCTGCACGGTCTCCACCACGTCGTCGGCAGGGGCCCTGCCGATGAGGCGCTTCGTCGCGTAGAGGGTGTTGCGGGGGTTCAGCTGCCACTGGCGCTTCGCCTCGTGGCCGATGAGCTCGTTCCCCTTGTCGTCGATGGCGAAGACGGAGGGGATGATGAACTCGCCGCCCTTGTAGGGGATGAGCCGGACCTCGCCCGAGTCCCCGGCCACGGCCGCGCAGGAGTTGCTCGTCCCCAGGTCGATGCCGATGATGGTCTCTCGCGAGGGGTCCCCCACGATCACGAAGGGTACACCACGGGCGCCGGGGCAGGGTACCGAAGGCGCGTCGTGCCCCAGGCTGGAAGGGCGGTGTCGGCCGCCCCGCCGTCGGGGTCCTGGGCTAGGATGGCGCCCCCGGCCGGGCGCCCCGGCCCGGGATCGAGGAGGTTCGATGGACGGTCGCGCCAGCTGGGACGAGTACTTCATGAACATCGCGCGGATGGTGGCCACGCGCGCCACCTGCGACCGCAAGCACGTCGGCGCGGTGCTGGTCCGGGACCGCACCCTCCTCTCCACCGGCTACAACGGATCGGTGCGCGGCCTCGGCCACTGCAGCGAGGAGGGGCACATGATGGAGGACGGCCACTGCGTGCGCACCGTGCACGCCGAGGCCAACGCCATCATCCAGGCCGCCAAGAACGGGGTGGCCATCGACGGCGCGACCATCTACACCACCGCGTCCCCGTGCTGGCCCTGCTTCAAGCTCATCGCCAACTCCGGGGCCCGGCGCATCGTCTTCGGCGAGTTCTACCGGGACGAGCGGATCTTCGAGTACGCGAAGCGGCTGGGCATCGAGCTCGTCGAGCTTCGCGTTCCGGCCCGTCCCGACCTCGTCCCCTCCGACACCGGTACGGCGCGTCCCGTGACGTCGCCGGAGCCCGGCCGGTAGGCGGGGGGTCGTGGCGCCACGGCTGCTCATCGTCGACGACGACGTCGACGGCCGGGAGGTGCTCGCCGAGCTCGCCCGCAGCTGGGGGTGGGAGTCCCGCACCGCCCGGGACGGCGAGGCGGCGCTCCACGTGGCGCTCTCGTGGCGCCCGGACGCCATCGTCTCCGACGTCTACATGCCCGGGCAGGACGGGATGTGGCTGCTCCGGGCGCTCCAGGCCGAGATGCCCGAGGTCCCGGTCGTGCTCCTCACCGGGCAGGCCTCGGTGCCGGCGGCGGTCGAGGCCATCCAGGTGGGCGCCTACGACTTCCTCGAGAAGCCGCCCTCGTCCGACCGGCTGCGGCTCGTGCTCGAGCGCGCCATGCGGCGGACCCAGGCCGAGCGGGAGGTGGAGCTGTTGCGCGGCCGGCTCGCGGCCGCCGACCCGGGCGCCCTCATCCTGGGAGACGCCCCGGCCACCCGGGCCCTCGTCGAGATCGCCCGCAAGGTGGCCCCGGCCCAGGCCAGCGTGGTGCTCCAGGGGCCGAGCGGCTCGGGAAAGGAGGCGGTGGGCCGCGCCCTCCACGCGCTCTCCCCGCGCTCCGCCGGCCCGTTCGTGGCGGTGAACTGCGCCGCGGTCCCGGCGTCCCTCTTCGAGGCCGAGCTCTTCGGCCACGAGAGGGGGGCCTACACCGGCGCCCGCGAGCGGCGCCCGGGGCTGCTCGAGATGGCCTCGGGAGGGACGCTGCTCCTCGACGAGGTGGCCGACCTCCCGCTCGAGGTGCAGGGGACCTTCCTCCGGGTCCTGGAGGAGCGCCGGGTCCGCCGCCTGGGCGGGCGCGCCGAGACCGAGATCGACGTGCGGGTGCTCTGCGCCACCCACCGCGACCTCCGGGAGGAGGTGCGCGAGGGGCGCTTCCGGGAGGACCTCTTCTTCCGGCTGGCGGTGTTCACCATCCAGGTCCCCCCGCTCGCCGAGCGGCTCGACGACGTCCCGCTGCTGGCGCGCCACTTCGCCGCGCGGCTGTCCGCCGAGGCCGGCCGCTCCCCGCCCGAGATCACGGGCGAGGTGCTGCAGCGCATGCGGGAGCACGCCTGGCCGGGCAACGTGCGGGAGCTCCGCAACGTGGTCGAGCGGGCCCTGCTCCTCTCCGGCGGGGGCCCGATCCGGCTCTCCCACCTGCCGCCCGAGCTCACGGGCGGCGGGAACGGGGAGTCGCTCCGCCTGCCGCTGGGCCGGCCGCTGGAGGAGGTGGAGCGGGACTACATCCTGGCCACGCTGCGGCGGCTGGGCGGGAACCGGTCGCGCACCTCCGACGCGCTCGGCATCAGCCCGAAGACGCTCTACAACAAGCTGCGCCGCTACGCCGGAGAGGCCCCGGAGTGAACCTCGACGCGGCCGCGCCCGGAGCGCTTGGCCGCGTAGAGCGCCTCGTCGGCCCGCCGGACGAGCTCGGCGCCCGCGTCGTCGCCCCCGCTGGTCCCCAGCTCGGCGACGCCGAAGGAGGTGCGCAGCGAGACGCCGCGGTCGCCCACCCGGAGCTCGGAGGAGGCCAGGCGGGAGCAGAGCCGCTCGGCGAGGATCCGGCCGTCGGCCGCCCCCGTGTGCGGGAGGAGCACCACGAACTCGTCGCCCCCGTAGCGGGCCCCGAGGTCGGTGGCGCGGAGCTGGGAGCGGAGCACGTCGGCCACCGCGGCGATGGCCCGGTCGCCGGCGCCGTGGCCGAAGGCGTCGTTCACCGGCTTCAGGTGGTCCATGTCGGCCATGATGCAGGTGAGCGGCGTCCCGTAGCGCTGGGCCCGCAGCACCTCGGAGTCGAGCCGCGTCCGGAAGGCGCGCAGGTTGGCGAGGCCGGTGAGGGCGTCGGTCTGGGCCAGCTCGCGGAGGTGGGAGTGGCGCCGGGTGAGCCGCAGCGTGCGCTCGATGCGGGCCCGGAGCTCGGGGAGGGAGACCGGCTTCTGCACGAAGTCGGCGGCGCCCAGGTCGAGGGCGCGCACACGCGTGGCGTCGTCGGCCTGGCCGGAGAGCAGGATCACCGGGACCTCCGCGGTCTGGAGGTCGGCGCGCAGGGCGTCGAGGACCCCCAGGCCGTCGAGGCCGGGCAGGCGCAGGTCGAGCACGAGCAGGTCGGGGATGCCCAGCCGCGTCGACGCCAGCGCCTGCGGGCCGTCGGAGACGGTGGCCACCTCGTAGTCCACCTCGAGTCCTGCGGCGACGGCGTCCCGCTCGTCGTCGTCGTCCTCGGCGACGAGCACCCGGGGGCGCCCGCGGATCTCGGGACCGTCCTCGCCCGCGGGGCGGACGGGCACGGTGACCGGCGCGGCCGAGAGTCCGGTCGTGACCCGGAAGAGCTCCTCGGCGAGGTCGGCGAGGGCCTCTGCGTCCACCTCGAGCAGCCGGGCCCGGGCGTGCGGCGCCGGGACCGCCTCGGCCGCGTTCAGGTTGCGCGCCCGCTCGGCGAGCAGGCGGGACCGGTCGCGGATCTCGGCGCAGAGGTGGTCGGCCTGCGAGGTCGCGTCGCGCGCGGGGGGGCTGGCCGCGGGAGCCACCGCCTCGCCCGTTCCCCTCGACCCGCCGCTGCCGTCCTGGACCACGCGCTCCTCCCCGGGGAGCCCGGCCGAGCGACGGTCGGGCCCGGAAAGGCTACAAGGGGGGGGCGCGGCTGTAAAGGAACCACGGCCGGGCGCGGGCGCGCGTGGGGCGAGGCCGGGCCGGGGCACTACCGGCGCTGGTAGACGACCCGGCGACCGCCGCGCCCGCCCATGGGCGAGATCATCTGCGGCGGCATCTGCTCGAGGTGGAACTGGAACCACTGCTCGCCGTAGAGCTTGCCCAGCTTGAGCTTCTTGTCGTTCTGGAGGGCCTGCGCGGCGGCCTTGAGCTTCTCGTCGGCGGGGTTCGCCTTGAGACCCCGGGCGAGGACGGCGATGGCCCGGTCGTGGTTGCCCTCCTTCTCCTCGATCCAGGCCCAGGTGGCGAAGACCAGCCCCTCCTTCTTGTTGTCCTTGGCCGCCTCGTCGAAGACCTTGCGCATCTTCTCGAGGTCCTTCTTCCGGTACCAGGTGACGGCCAGCATGGCGCGGGCGATGCCGTGGCGGGAGAAGCTCTTCTCGAGGTGGGGCTGGGCTCCGGCGAAGTCCTGCCGGACGTAGCGGAGGACGCCGATCTGGGAGTGGATCTGGGAGGCCACGAGGAACTGCCAGGGCGCGAGCGCGAAGCCGCCCTCGAGGGTCTGGAGCGCCCGGTCGAGCTTCTGCGCCATGAGCTCCTTCTGCACGGCGCCCATGAGCGACTCGAGCTTCTTCCAGGTCCGCCGGGCGAGGAGGAAGTAGGCGACGCCCACGGTCAGCACGCCGGGGAAGATGGCGCCGACCCAGCCCACGGTGGTCCCGAAGCGGATCGCGAGCGTCACGAGGAGGCCCGCGGCCAGGCTGATGAGGAGGTTGTACATGGGCGGCTCCGTCGGGGTGGCGAGGCCGGATGGATACACGGCGCCCGGCCGGCGCCGCAAGGGGAAATGGCCCTCCCCGGACTCGAACCGGGACGGGGGGTGACCCCACTCGATTTTGAGTCGAGCGCGTCTACCGTTTCGCCAGAGGGCCCGGCGGGACCCTAGCAGATCCGCCTTCCGTTTGCGCAATGGATCATTTCGCGGTATTCGTTTGCGCAATTCCGGAATTGCAGGGGGCAATCTCCGGACAATTCCCCGAAAAGGAGTCCGAATGGCCCGCCGACCCGGTCGTGCGAATGCCGAGCAGATCATCCTCGACGCCGTCGAGAGCGTGGTGGAGCGCGCCTCCGCCGGAATCTCCCGCGCAATCTCCGACATTCTCGCGGCCCGCATCGACGAGGAGCTGCGCGCGCACGTCGCAAAGGCGGTGGGCAAGGCGCGAAAGGGCAGGGCGCCGGCCGCCGGCCGCGCCGCGCCGCGGGCGGAGCTCGACAAGTGGGTGGCGGATCGCCGGGCGCGCCGCGTCCCCAACTTCGTCATCGAGCAGACCGGGCTGAAGACGAAGAAGCAGATCGTCGCCCGCTACGGCGAGAACGCCGCCTTCGAGAAGGGCAAGCCCGCTCCGAAGCCCAAGTAGCGCGGGCAGCGCAGGCGCAGGGTCGAGGCAGGGCGGTCAGCCGCCCTTTCCGGCGCCGCGCGCCTTGCCCGACGGGCCGGTGCCCGCTGGCTTCTCCGCGGACGCCTTCGGTGCGGTCGTGGCGGGCTTCGCGGCGTCGCCTCCTCCCGCGGCGGCAGCGGCCGGGGGCGATCCGGCCGCGGAGCCCGGGGCGGGGGCTCCCGCGTC
>DAOMFN010000059.1:4978-7930 GCA_035429785.1 Anaeromyxobacteraceae bacterium | reverse complement strand
CCCCGCCGACGCGGCGGTGCTCGCCGCGCTGGACGGCGACCGGACCCTGGACGCCCTGCTCCGCTCCCCGGGCCGGCCCGCCTCGCTCCTCTGGTTCCTGGCGCGATGCGGGGCGCTCCTGCTCGAGCCGGCCGCCCCCGCGCTGCTCGGGTTCGGCGCCGGGACGGACGAGCCCCTCCTCGCCGAGGCCGCGCTCAGCCCCGGGGAGCCGGGACCGACTTCTCGAGCGTGAAGCGGACCACGTCGGCGAGCGCGCCGATGAACTCCGGGTGGACGCCCACCGCGGCGGCGCGGTGGTACTCGAGCGCCCCGCCCTTCATCGCGGCGTCCCTCGCCAGCATGTCCATGTCGTACAGCGTCTCCAGGTGCTCCGAGACGAAGGCGATGGGGTGGGTCACCACCGCGCGGCCGCGCGAGTTCGCCTCGAGCCACTCGCTCGTGTCCGGGCCGAGCCACTTCGCCGGCCCCACCTTGCTCTGGTAGGTGACCTGCCAGTCCTTCACCCCGGCCCGCTCGGCGGTGCCGCGCGCGCTCCGCTCCACCTCGCCGGGGTACGGGTCGCCCTTGTTCACCTGGCTCATGGGCAGGCCGTGGGCGCTGAACACCACGAGCAGCTTCTCGCGGTTCTCCGGCTTCACCTTCGCGATGGCGTCGCGCAGCGCCGCCGCCGAGGCCTCCAGGTAGCGCGGGTGGTCGGGGTAGCTGCAGACCTCGAAGAGGGGCTTCTCGCGGGGCCAGAGCCGCCGCATCTCGCGCAGCGAGCTCGTCGTGGTGGCGTTCGCGAACTGGGGGTACAGCGGCAGCGACACGGCCTGCTCCGCGCCGGCGGCCAGCGCGTCGCGGATGCCCTCGGCCGTGTTCGGGTGGCCGCAGCGCATGGCGAGGTGGACCGTGAAATCCGGGCCCAGCGCCGCCTGCAGCGCGCGCGCCTGCGCCTCGGTGCCCTCGACGAGCGGCGACTTCCCCCCGATGAGCTGGTACTTCTCCGCCGACGACGGCGCCCGGGTCTTGCTGATGATCTTCGCGAAGAGCGGGCGGAACGGGCCGAAGGGCGCCGAGACCACGAGCGGGTCGGCGAAGAGCTCGTAGAGGTAGGGCTCGACCTCGGCGAGGTTCCGCGGCCCGCCGAGGTTCATCAGGAAGACGGCGGTCTTCATGTCAGACGGTCCGGGAGAAGGTCTGCTTCTTGTCCTGGGCGCGCTTCGGCAGGTAGGCGTCGAACATCATCGCCACGTTGCGCACGAGCAGCTGGCCGACCGGGGTGACGCGGAGGACGTCCCCGTCGAAGGTGACGATGCCGTCGGAGACCAGCTCCGGGAGGCCCGCCTTCATGGACTCCTCGATCGCGGCCCGGGCCTGCGGCCCGAACTTCTGCTGGACCTCCCGCAGGTCGAGCCGGAGCAGGCACATCACCCGGTTGATCACGAAGCGGCGCATCACGTCGTCGTCGGTGACCGAGGCGCCCTTCACGACCGGCAGGATCCCCGCCTCCACCTTCTCGGCCCAGTCGCGGAGCCTGTGCGCGTTCTGGGCGTAGGCCCCGCCCAGGTCGGAGATGGAGGTCATCCCGAAGGCGATGGTGTCGTCGGCGGGGCGGACCGTGTAGCCCTGGAAGTTGCGGGTGAGGACGCCCGCGTCCTGCGCCTTCGCCATCTCGTCCGACTCGAGCGCGAAGTGGTCGAGGCCGATGAGCCGGTAGCCGTTCGACGTGAAGGTCTCCACCGCCTGGAAGAAGAGCGCCACGCGCTCGGAGGTCTTGGGGAGCGCCGCCTCCGGGAGCAGCCGCTGGTGCGGCTTCACCCAGGGGACGTAGGCGAAGCCGAACACCGCCATCCGGTCGGGGTGGATGGCGAGGATGCGCTCGAGCGTGCGCTTCCAGGTGTCGGGCGTCTGGTAGGGCAGGCCGTAGATGAGGTCGAGGTTGACGCCCTTGAAGCCGTCGTTGCGCGCGGCCTGGACGAGGTCGGCGGTCTCCTTCTCGCCCTGGATGCGCCCCACCACCTCCTGCACCTTGGGGTCGAAGTCCTGCACGCCCATGGAGATGCGGTTGAAGCCCATCCCGGCGAGCGCGTCGATCTGGGACTTCGTGGTGATGGCCGGGTCGATCTCGATGGCCTTCTCCCCGTCCTTCGCGAACTCGAAGTGGCGGGTGATGATGTCGTGGCAGCGGGCGAGCTGCTTCTCGTCGAGGAAGGTGGGCGTCCCGCCGCCCCAGTGGAGCTGGGTGAAGGTGCGGCGGTTGGGCAGGTGGCGGGCGACGAGCGCCACCTCCTTCTCGAGCACGTCGAGGTAGGCGTCGGCGCGCGACCGGTCGTGGGTGGCCACCACGTTGCAGCCGCAGAAGCGGCACATCTCCCGGCAGAACGGGAGGTGGACGTAGATGGAGAGCGGCCCCTTCACCGCGTCCGCCTGGCGGAGGTGCTCGGCGAACCTCTCCGGGCCGAGGGCCTCGGTCCACTCCGGCGCCGTCGGGTAGCTCGTGTAGCGGGGACCGGGTCGGTCGTACTTCCGGATCAGCTCGGGGGACGGGATGGCGGTGGTCACGGCTCACCCACGGGGCACGGGGAAGGCGTGGACCGCGTCCACGACCGCCTTCACGTTCTCGGGCGGCGTGGGCGGGGTGAGGCCGTGTCCCAGGTTGAAGATGTAACCGGGCTTGCGGCTCCCCTCTTCCAGGAGCTTGCGGGTGCGCTCGAGGAGCAGCGCCTGGGGCCCGAGCAGGAGGATGGAGTCGAGGTTTCCCTGCATGGCGAGGTCGGGCGCCTGGGCGCGGGCCTCGGCGATGGGGATGCGCCAGTCCACCGAGAGCACGTCGTAGCCGAGCCGCGACATCGGCCCGATGTGGGTGCTCGTCGTGGTGGAGAAGAGGATCGAGGGGACGCCGAGCGGGCGCACCGCCTCGGCGATGCGGGCCAGGTACGGGAAGACGTAGGCCTCGAGGTCCTCGCGCCC
>DAOMFN010000059.1:3252-4878 GCA_035429785.1 Anaeromyxobacteraceae bacterium | reverse complement strand
CCCTTCTGGATGGCCCGGATGCCGTCGGCCACGTAGGGCAGGTCGCGGGCCGGGTCGGGGATCTTCAGGGCGTCGACGTCGGCGCGGGTCCGCACCGGGTTCGCGATCTTCGGGCCGCCGTCCCCCTTGCCCTTCTCCCCCTTCTCGAAGGAGAGGTCGAGCCCCATGGCCGGCAGGTGGACCAGGATGTCGGAGAAGAGGATCGCGGCGTCGAAGCCGAACTCGTCGATGGGCGAGCAGGTCACCTGGGCGATGAGCTCGGGCGAGTGGCAGAGCTCGAGGAAGCCCACCTTCTGGCGGACGGCGCGGTAGCTCGGCTGGTAGCGGCCGGCCTGGCGCATCATCCACACCGGGATGCGGTCGACGGGGAGCTTGCGGCAGGCGCGCAGGAAGCGGAAGGAGGGCTCGGTCTGGGTCGGGCTCATCGGGCGGGGTTCATAGCATGGCCCCCGGGAGGGGGCCAGCCGTCCGAGGAACCCCGTACCCCGCGCCAACGCTCAGGAAAGGGCGGCCCGGACCGCCGCGGGCGCCGCCCCGGCGACCCGGACCGTCTTCCGCCGACCGGTCTCCCCGCGCTCGATGGCGACGTCGGAGCGGCGCACGCCGAGGCTGCGGGCCAGGAAGTCGACGAGCGCGGCGTTCGCCTCCCCGTCCACGGGCGGCGCGGCGAGCTGGATCTTGAGGCGGCCGTCGTGCTCGCCCACCACGCGGGTCCGGGAGGCGCGGGGCTGCACCAGGACCTCCAGCGCCACGCCGCCCGGCACCTCGCGCAGCCAGGGCATCACTTGATCCCGACGAGCGCGATCTTCGCCTTGTCGGCCCGGCGGACCATCTCCGGGAGGTCCATGACGAGGGTGGCGCCGGCCTCGACGGCCAGCACCTCGCACCCGCCCGACTGGACCATGGAGTCGATGGTGTCGGGACCCACGGCGGGGAGGTCGAAGCGCCGGTCCTGCTGGGGCTTCACGGCCTTCACGACGACCGCCCCCTCCTTGGCCAGCTCGCCGCCGCGCCGGATGCAGGCGTCGGTGCCCTCGATGGCCTCCACCGCCACCGGCGTGCGGTCCTTCAGGACGACGGTCTGCCCGAGGTCGAGCCGGCCGACGGCACGCGCCAGCTCGAGCCCGATGCGGGCCTCCTCCCACTGCTCCGCGGTGGGCTGCCGCTTCCCCAGCACACCCTCCGGCGCCAGCCGGTCCTGGAGAAAGCGGGAGGGATCGGTCACCGGGAGCCCGTGCTCCTCCAGGGTGGCGGCGATGGCCCGCAGCACGTTGTCGTCGCTCTTCACCGCCAGGCGGGTCACGATCTTGAGCCCGAGCCCGTCCAGCCATGCGTCGCGGAAGAAGCGGGTCCGGGTGATCCCGCCCAGCATCACCACCTCGGTGCAGCCGGCCCCCGTGAGCTCCTCGAGGACCTTGCCGAACTGTCCCAGCTTCACCCAGGTGCAGCCGTCGACCACCTTCTCGAGGGCCGGGTCGGTCTGGTTCACGTGGGCCGCCGCGAAGACGCGGTGGCCCGTCTTCCGCGCGCTCTCGGCGAAGAGGATCGGGAACCGCCCACCGCCGGCGATGAGGCCGATGGTGCCCATGGCTACCGGAGGATGCCCCGCTCCGAGGCCTCGATGAA
>DAOMFN010000059.1:0-3152 GCA_035429785.1 Anaeromyxobacteraceae bacterium | reverse complement strand
ACCACCTCGCCGTCGACGATGGCCTTGCCGTTGGTCTTCCAGATCGGCCCCTTCTGCTTCACGATCTCGACGTGCAGCTCGAGGCGGTCGCCCGGGACCACCGGCTTGCGGAAGCGGGCGTTGTCGATGGCCATGAGGTAGGTGACCTTGCCGCTCGTGTCCTCGGGGAGCGAGGCCTTCACGAGGAGCCCCCCGGCCTGCGCCAGCGCCTCCAGGATGAGCACGCCCGGCATCACCGGGTGGCCTGGGAAGTGGCCGGCGAAGTGGGGCTCGTTCACCGTGACGCCCTTCACGGCCACGAGCTTCTTGCCCACCTCGATGGAGATCACCCGATCCACGAGGAGGAACGGGTAGCGGTGGGGCAGGATGGCCTCGATGGCCACCACGTCCAGCACGGGTCCGGGCTTGTCGCTCATGTCTCCTCCTGGAGCTTCCGCAGCGCCCTCTCCAGCTCGCGCACCCGCTTCACGAGGTCGGGCAGGGCGCGCATCGCCCCCTCCTCGCGCAGCCACTGCCGGTGGGGGCGGGCCGGGTAGCCGCTGTAGGTCTCCCCGGCGGGGACGTCGTTGGTGACGCCGGACTGGGCGCCGAACCGCACGCCGTCGCCGATGTCGATGTGGCCGACCAGCCCCACCTGCCCGGCCAGGATGACCCCCATGCCGATCCGGGTGGACCCGGAGATCCCGACCTGCGCCGCGGCCAGCGAGAGCGGGCCGAAGTCGACGTTGTGGGCGATCATGACGAGGTCGTCGATCTTGGCGCCCTTGCGGACGATGGTCCGGCCCAGGGTGGCCCGGTCGACGCAGGCGTTGGCCCCGAGCTCGACGTCGTCCTCCAGCTCGGCGATGCCGGCCTGGGGGACCTTGAAGTGGCGGGGGCCGCTGCCGTCGCCCTCCATGTCGAACGCGAAGCCGAAGCCGTCCGCGCCCACCACCGCCCCGGGCTGCAGGATGCAGCGGTTCCCCACCACGCAGCGCTCGCGCACCACGGCGTTGGGGTAGAGGATGCAGTCGTCGCCCACGCGCGCGCCGTCCCCGACGTAGACGCCCGGGTAGAGGATCGTGCGGGCGCCGATCGAGGCCCCCCGACCCACGTAGGCGAGGGGCTGCACCTCGGCGCTGGGGTCGACCGAGGCGCCCTCCGCGATCACCGCGCGGGCCGAGATCTCCGGGACCGGCTCCCGCGGCGGGTGGAAGAGCGTCGAGACCTTGGCGAAGGCGAGGTAGGCGTTGCCCGCCCGGAGCAGGTTCCGCCCCGGCTCCACCGCCTCCCCCTCCCCCACGATGACCGCCCCGGCCCTCGTGGCGGCGAAGTCCTTCGCGTACTTCCGGTTCGCGAAGAAGGAGACGTCGTGCGGGCCCGCCTCCTCGAGGGGCATGACCCGCTCGATGCGCAGGGATCCGTCCCCCTCGACGCGTCCGCCGACCCGGTCCGCCAGCTCGGCGAGGGTGAAGTGCACGGGACCTCCTACTTGGACGCCGGAGCCGCGGCGGGCTTCTTCCCGTCGGCCTTCTTGGCGGCCGGGGCGCCGGCGACCTTGTACTTCGCGTTGTACTGCTGGATGAGCTCGTTCGTCATGTCGGCCGACGGCGGCGCGACCATGAGGCCGGCGTTCTGCTGCTCGAAGACGTAGGCGTAGCCCTGCTTCTGGGCGAGCTCCTTGATGATCCCCTCCATCTTGTCGAAGATCCCCTTCATCATCTCGCGCTCGCGGTCGGACAGGTCCTTCTGCATCTGGACGTACATCTGCTGCATGTCGTTGACCTTGCGCTCGAACTCCATGGCCTTCTCGCGCTTGGCGTCCTCGGACATGACGACCATCTGCTTGTCGAGGTCGTCCTTCATCTTCTTCAGCTCGTTCTGCTTGTCGTTCAGCGTCTTCTGCTTCTGGTCGAACTCCTTCTTCAGCGCCTCCTGCGCCAGCTTGCCCTCCTCCACCTCGGTGACGGCGCGCTGGAGGTTGACGAAGCCGATCTTGGCCTCGGCGGCGCGGGCGGCCGGGGGGACGGCCAGGGACAGGGCCAGGACGGCCAGGGTGGTGACGATGCGCATGTGCTCTCCTCGTGGATCGGTCAGAAGAAGCTGCCGATGGTGAACTGGAAGTCGACGGGGGCGTCGATGTAGGCGCCGGTGATGGGATCCCTGCGGCGGTTCAGGGGGAAGCCCCACTCGAAGCGGAGCGGGCCGATGGGGCTGAACCAGCGGAAGCCGAAGCCCACCGACTTGTAGAGCGAGGCCGAGACCGTGGGGTCGGTGTAGGTGCCGGGCGCGAAGGCGTTGCCCATGTCGAAGAAGACCACGGCCCGGATGCCCATCTTCTCGACGATGGGGTACTCGAGCTCGAAGTTCATGATGAGCTGCTTGTTCCCGCCCACCTGGAGGAGCCGCATCGCCGCGTCCGGGCTGGCGGTGTTGCCCACCGGGGCCACCGGCGAGATCGAGTAGAGGCGGTAGCCGCGGACGGTGTTCACGCCGCCCACGTAGTAGAGCTCCGAGACCGGCACCGGGTGGTTGGCGTCCCAGCCGCGGATGAGGCCCGCCAGCAGCCGGAAGCGCCCGGTCAGCCCCGCCCAGATGTTCTGGTAGAAGCGGAACTCCAGGGTCTCCCGGTAGAAGAGGTTCACGTTGCTGCCGAAGAGCCACTCCGGGGCCAGGAACGGCGGCGCCAGGTCGAGCGAGGCCGACAGGAAGAAGCCGGACGTGGCGAAGAGCCGGTTGTCGCGCCGGTCCCAGGTGAGCGAGAGGCGGACGGCGCTCGTGGCCCCGGAACGGAAGCGGTTGTAGAGCAGGATGTCCTGGACCGACGAGGTCACCCGCACCGTCTCCGCCGTGTAGGTGAGGAAGAGCCGAAGGTCGTCGAGCTTGGCCGCGAAGGGGAAGACCGGCGCCAGCCCCGCCAGCTCGTAGCCCCAGGTGAGCGACCCGCCGATGGCACCGCGGGTGAAGTTCACGTAGAGGTTCTCGTTGGCGTAGAGGTCGAAGGCGAAGGTCCACTTCGAGTCGAAGAAGTAGGGCTCGACGAACTGGATCTGGCCGAGCTGCCGGAGCGACGACCACTGCACCTGGAGCGAGAGGGTCTGGCCCCAGCCGAAGAGGTTGTTCTGGCTGATCTGGGCGGTGAGGATGAAGTTCTCGTAGGAGGAGAAGCCGGC
>DAOMFN010000058.1:0-7937 GCA_035429785.1 Anaeromyxobacteraceae bacterium | reverse complement strand
GTCCCTCGGCCCGGCGACAGCCGATCCCGCGACCACGCGGCGCGGCGGCCTGTCCTAGGATGCAGGGGTGGAGACGCGACGGGAGAGGAGACGCGACCAGCGGTTCCGGATCGAGCAGGCGGTCACGCTCGTCCGGGGACGGCGTTCGTCGCCGGCGCGGACGGCCGACGTCGGGTTCCGGGGCGTCCGCCTTCGCACGGACGCCCCACCACCACTCCGCGAGCTCCTCCTGCTGCGCGTGGACCTGCCCACGGGCGGCGAGCCGCTCGAGGTCCACGGCATGGCGGTGTGGGGCGGCGACCGCGGAGGCGACGCGGCGGAGCCGGGCGTGGGGGTCCAGTTCTTCGCGGTGCCGCACGACAGCCAGCAGCGGTGGAACGAGTTCGTCCGCCAGGTCGCCCGGACGGGGCCGGAGCCCGTCCCGACGCCCGAGCCGTCGCCCGGGACGGCGGCTGCCCCCTCGCGCAGGCTCCACGAGCGCGTCGTCGCCCGGCTCGAGGTCCGCCTGGACGGCGCGGCGGGGCCCCGCACGGCGGTGACCCGCTACCTGTCCCGCCGGGGCGCCTTCCTGGAGACTTCGCTCCGGGTGAAGGTCGGGGCGCGGCTGCGCCTGCAGCTCCTCCACCCGGCGACCGGGGAGCCGCTCGCGATCGACGCCGTGGTCCGCCACCGCGGCAAGCGGGCCGCCCAGGGCGGGATCGGCGTGGAGTTCGCCGGGGTGGACGAGCGGGCGATGGATCAGCTCCGGGACTGGGTCCTGGCCGCGCTCGACCGCCCGGACCCGGACGATGAAGTCGTCGCTGCCGCCCCACCCCACCGCAAGGCACCGGTGGAGGAGGACCTCTTCGCGGGCGTGGACCTCGCGGAGTAGGGGGGGCCGTTCCCCGCGCGCGTGGCCTTCACCACCGCAGATGAGAGGCAGCTCAGGGACGGGATGGGTTGCCTGCACCGGCGCCTTGCACCCAGGCCGTGTCCGTGGAATGAGGGACACATGAAGGCTCTGCTGCTGATCGCTGCGTGCTCGATCATCCTGCTGTCGTCTCCCGCCGCCGCCCAGGTCTCCCTGCGGGTGGACCTCGGCGTGCCGTTGCCTCCAAGCCCCACCCTGGTGGTCGTGCAGCCCGGAATCCAGGTGGTCGTCGGCTACCCGGAGGAGGTCTTCTACGTCGGCAACCACTACTGGTTGCGCCGCGACCAGGGGTGGTATCGCTCCATCCACCCCAGGACCGGCTTCGTCTTCGTCGCCCCGAGCCGCGTACCGCCCGGCCTCGCCCGGCTTCCACCGGGCCACTACAAGAACTACTCGAAGGCGCAGGCGAAGGCCGATCGGGATGCGTGGAAGGCCGAGAAGAAGGCGGCGAAGCACGCCTCCAGGTCCGGCCACGATCACTGACGGACCGTTCCTGGAGGGCTCACCGAAGGGGATGGCCCCGCCGGTGGGCGCGGTAGAGTCCCGTCCCGATGTCCAGGCCCACCCGCGACGGAGCACTCTCCGCCATCCTGCAGGGCGCGCTCGATCGGTTCCGGGTGCGCCGCACGCTCCCGCCGCTCGCCCCCGACGAGCGGCTCGACGGAAAGCTGGCGCTCGTCACCGGCGGTGCGTCGGGCCTGGGCTTCGCCACCTCCGTGGACCTGGCGCGGCGCGGGGCCCGGGTGCTCCTCGCCGACGTCCGGGACCCCGCCGGGGCGCTTGACCGGGCGTTCGCCCTCGGCATCCCGGGCGACCGCATCGAGCCGGTGCAGGTGGACCTCTCCGACCTGCGCGCCGTCGACCGGCTCGCCGCCGATCTATCCCGCCGCGCCCTGCGTCTCGATCGGCTGGTGCTGAACGCCGGCATCGTCCCGACGGCTGCCCGCCGGACGCCCCAGGGGCTCGACGAGATGATGGTGGTGAACTACCTGTCCTCCTTCGCGCTCGTGGACCGGCTGCTCGCGGGCGGGGTCCTGCCGCTCGATCGGCCGGTGGGGGAGGTCCCCCGCGTCGTCTTCGTCTCCTCCGAGTCCCACCGCTGGACCGGGGAGCTCCCGATCGACCGGCTCGACGCGCCCCGCGACGGCTCGCCCCGGAGGGTGCTCGCCTGGTACGGGGCCTACAAGCTCATGCTCACCGCCTTCGCCTGGGAACTGGCGCGCCGGCACCAGCGGGACGGTGCGCCGCGCCTGGCGGTGTTCGCCCTCTGTCCCGGCGCCATGCGGACCGGGATCGCCCGCGAGCTGCCCGGCCCGCTGCGCGTCGCGCTCGACGGCGTCATGCGCGTCTTCTTCCAGGACCCCTTCGACGCCGACGAGCCCGTCGTCCACCTCGCCTGCAGCCGGGCGATGGAAGGGCGGACCGCGGTCTATCTGCACAAGATGGCGGAGAAGCCGGTCGCGCCGCTGGCGACCGACCCGGCCGTGGGGAGCGCGCTCTGGGAGCGGAGCGAGGCGCTGCTCGCCCGCGTGCGCGGCGGAGCCCGTTGACCGGCGAGGAGGGCGCGGGCCGGCCTACTGCGGGAGCACCCAGGAGAGGGTGAGCGCGACGCGCGCCACCTCGAGCCCCTCCGAGCCCTGCTGGGCAGCCTGGTCGTTCAGCCAGCGCGCGAACGAGGTGCGCGCCGCGAGCGCGGCGGAGAAGCGCCCCGCGTAGGCGCGCACGCCGAGGCCCCCGTAGAGGATCGTGCCGCCGGAGGCGGGAAGCGGCTGGAGACTCCCGCCCCCGTCGGCCTCCCGGTCGGGGACGAGGTTCAGGAAGTTCACCTCGCCCGCGAGGTCGAGGCGGAACCCCGGCGTCGCCACCACCCGCCAGGCCAGCGCCGTGTTCACGCGGGTCTCGAAGCCGAACTGGTAGCGGGTGAAGGGGTAGGTGTGGGGGAGGAAGTACTGGAAGCTCGCGTCGGCGAGCCAGGTGAGGTCGTCGTCGAGCTGCTTCGCCGCCGAGAGGCCGAGCTGGAAGCTGGGGGACCCGAATCCGGTCTGCATGTCCGGCGCGTACCACTCCAGGGCCGGTGTGGCCGCGATGGTCGGCCCCATCGGGACCGTGAGGAGGCCGAAGACCGAGAAGTGCCAGTCCTGGAGCTCGTCCAGGCTCTCCTTCGCGGGGACGAGCCGGAAGCCCTCGTCGTACTTGAAGGCCAGGCTGACCAGGACGCCCGGGTCGCCGAAGCCCACGTTCGTGCCCGCGCCGTCCTGCGCCTTCACGTTGTACGGCAGGAAGACGTAGGCCGACAGCCAGGGGGCGAACCCGTACCCCGCGACGAGCGTGTCGAAGAGGGAGTACGTCTTGTTCTCCGGGTCGGCCCAGTCGAACTGCCGGTAGGGGACCCATTCCGACTTCACCATGAGGAAGAGGGCGCCCCGCGGGAGCGGGATGGGGGACGTGGTCTCCAGGGCCGCTCCGGGTCCCTCCGGCCCGGCCATTCCCACGACGGCGCTCCCGTGGTGCGCGAGGGCGGGGGCAGGAGCGAGGAGGCCGGCGAGGCAGAGCGCGAGCGCGCCGGGGAGCGCTCGGCCGCTCACCTCCGCCTCGCGCGGCCGAAGAGGAACAGCAGCCCGAAGACCACGGCGATGACGGCCACGCCGGTGAGCGGCCGGAGCTGGACGCCGGTGGACGGGCCACGTGCCCCGCGCTCCGGGTCCGCGGCCTCTCCGGCGGCCGCGGTCGTTCCCGGGGAGGGCACGTCCACGACGGTGTCGAGCCCGTGACCCGTCGAGTCGACGACGCGGACGCGCCATTTCCCCGGGACGTCGGGGACGAAGGAGACCCAGCCGTTGCGGTCCGTGCGCCCCTTCCAGTGCGGGATGCGGCCATCCGCGGGTGAGAAGACCTCGGCCTCCACGTAGGCCAGACCCTCGCCGTCCGGGTAGTGGACGCGCACCGCCACCGCGCGGCCCCGCTCGACCTCGTGGAGGACCTCGTGTGCGCGCGTGGGCAGGGCGACCGCCAGCGCCGCCGCGGCGAGGAGCGCGTGGGCGGCCGGCCGCCTCACCGCGCCACCGCGAAGGTGAGGCTCGCCTCGAGCACCAGGGTCTCCGCCTCGGGCGCTGCGAGCGGCCGCTTCAGGGTCGCCGTCACCGACTCCACGCCTGCGGCGCGGATCCGGATCCGGCACTCGCCGGCCCCGTCGGTCTCCCCCAGCGGCCGGTGGTCGATCGCGAGCACCGCGCCCTCGACCGGCTTGCCCCGGGAAACCACCCGGAACGTGGCCTTCTCGCCCTGCCCGATCCGGGAGAGGTCGCCCGCCGGCACGATCTCGAGCTCGTCCCCCAGCAGCGCACCCGCCAGCGGAGATCGGACGTCCACCCACTTCGCGAGCTGGCGCGACTGCCAGGAGCGGACCGCGTCGGGCACCCGGGTGCGAGGCAGGTTCCGCTCCCCGTCCGGCGTGAGGGACCACCATCCGCCGTCGAGGTGCGCGGCCGCCACGTCGCAGCGAGCGGGGATGCGAACCTCGGTGGCGCTCGTCGTGGCGGTTCCCCGCACCTCGGTGGCCGGAGGGGCGCCGCGGAGGCAGCGGACCGACGTGACCCGGGACGCGTCGAGCGGCATCGGCGCAGAGCCCCGGTGCCCCGTCCGCAGGACGAGGGCGCCCCCGTCGGGCTCCAGCCAGAGGTCGTGGGCGACGCAGAGGGCGGGGACGGCGAAGGCCGCGAGGGCGAGGAGGGCGGTGGGGATCCGGAAGGGCACGTGGAGGTCTCGGAGAGGCGCCGCGACGGGTGGCGGACCGTAGCACGACGGACAAAGTCGTGCTACGCGCCCGACACCCGTCCGGGGCCTGCGGTCTCGTACCGGGGCGCAGGGGTGGTGATTCCAGGGTCGGGAGAATCTCCTTGCCCCCGAGGGAAGGGCGGCTAGCCTGTCGGTGCGTGTCGCCCGGACGGCCGCGGGGGCAGACGCCGGGCGCCAGGAGCGCAGCGATTCGATGCGGGCGGACCTCGACGACCGCGCCGGCGTGAAGGTGAACGCGGGGCCCTTCTCCCTCTCGGGCCTGGGACGGGAGATCTTCGACGCCTACCCCGGTCCAACCCTTGTCGTGGACGGCGACGTCACCGTACTGGACGCGAACCGATCCGCGCTGGCGCTCCTCGGCCTGCGGGGAGACGCCGGCCCCGCCCTCTTCCGGAGGGGGGGAGAGGCGCTCCACTGCCTGAACGCGGAAGGGCCGGGGGGCTGCGGCTGCCAGCCGGCCTGCCAGGACTGCGTCATCCGCGGCGCCGTGGTCCAGGCCATCGACCATCGCCGCGTGCAGCGCAGCGCCTGCGTCCTCGAGCTCCGGAAGGACGGGGTGGCGGTGGAGCGCAACTTCCTCGTGAGCGCGTCTCCCATCGACCACGAGGGAGGGACCCACGTCCTCCTCGCGCTGGAGGACGTGACGGACGTGGTCCAGCTCGCACGGGAGGCGAGCGCGGCGGAGCGTGCCGCGCACGGAACGGAGGCCCGGCTCGCCGCCGTGGTGGAGAACCTGGCCGAGGGCGTGCTCGCCTTCAAGCCGGCCGGGGAGATCGTCCACTGGAACCGGGCCGCCCTCGACCTCCACGGCTGGCAGACGCTGGACGAGGCGCCCTGGACGGTCCAGGGCCTGGCGGGCCACGTCCAGGCGTTCTCCGCGGCGGGGGAGCCCCTCTCCCCGCGCGACTGGCCCATCGAGCGCATCCTGCGAGGGGAACGGCTCCAGGACGAGGAGGTGCACGTGCGCCTCCCAGGGGCGACCCGCGCTGCGATCTGGCTCCACAGCGGGACGCTCGTGCGGGACGACGACGGCGCCGCGCTCCTCGGGGTCCTCACCATCCGCGACGTCACCGAGAAGCGCGCCCTGCGCGCCCAGCTCGCGGTCGGCTCCCGGCTCGCCTCGCTGGGGACGCTCGTCGCCGGGGTGGCCCACGAGATCAACAACCCGCTCGCCGCCGCCAGCGCCAGCATCGGCGCGGCGCGGCGGGACATCCAGCACCTCCCGGAGGCCGCCGAGGCGCTCGAGTCGCTCGCGGACGCCGAGGAGGCGACGCGGCGCATCGCCGACATCGTGCGCGACCTGTTCCTCTTCGCCCGCCCGGACGCCGCGCGGCGACCCGTGGAGCTCATGGACGCGGTGAACGGCGCGATGCGGTGGCTCGCCGCCTCCGTGGGTCGCTCGGCGGTCGTGAAGGTCGAGAACCGGGGGGCGCCGCCGGTCCTGGCCTCGGTGGGGCAGATCGAGCAGGTGCTCGTGAACCTGGTGATGAACGGGGCACACGCCGCCCCGCCGGGCGGTCAGTCCAACGTGACGGTGCGCGTCGGACCGGGAAGCCCCGGGATGGCCCGCATCGAGGTCGCCGACGACGGTGTGGGCATGACGCCGGAGGTGGTGGCGCGGGTCTTCGACCCCTTCTTCACCACGCGCGAGGCCGGCAAGGGCATGGGGCTCGGGCTGCCCATCTGCCACGCCATCGTGGTGGCCCACGGGGGCAGCATCGGCGTCGAGAGCGCGGTGGGCTCCGGGACGACGGTCTGGCTCGAGCTCCCCGCGGTGCCGGCGGAGCGGGACGACTAGCCTCCAATCCGGGCCGCGGCCTCGTCGATGCGGGCCCGCAGCCGGTCGTACTCCCGCTCCACCGGGTACTGGGGGAACTGCTCCACGACGTTCTGGGGCGGGCGGAAGAGGATCCCGGCGTGGGCCTCGGCGAGCATGGCGGTGTCGTTGTAGGAGTCGCCGGCGGCGACGACCCGGAACGACAGGTCCTTGAAGGCCCGCACCGCGGCGCGCTTCTGGTCGGGCATGCGCAGGTGGTAGGCCGAGACGAACCCCGCCGCGTCGGTGGAGAGCCGGTGGCAGAAGAGGGTGGGGAACCCGAGCTGCTCCATGAGCGGCATGGCGAACTCGTAGAAGGTGTCGGAGAGGATCACCACCTGGTAGCTCCGGCGGAGCGCGTCGAGGAAGGCGCGCGCGCCCGGCTCCGGTCCCATGCCCGCGATGACCTTCTGGATGTCGGAGAGACCGAGCCGGTGCTCGCGGAGCAGCGCGAGGCGGCCGGCCATGAGCTTGTCGTAGTCGGGCTCGTCGCGCGTGGTGCGGCGGAGCGCGGGGATCCCGGTGCGCTCCGAGAAGGCGATCCAGATCTCCGGGACGAGGACGCCCTCGAGGTCGAGGCAGACGATCTGCACGTGCGGGCTCCGGCGAAAGGGGTGGCGCCGGGATGGTAGCAGATCGGGCCCGCGCCGCCGGGGGCGTCAGGGGTGCGGTGCGTCCGGGGGGAGCCGGATCTCCCGGCGGCCGGCGAGCCCCGCCCGGTTGTTCACGTACCAGGTCCGGACCGGCGTGAAGGCGAAGAGGTGGGCGCCCAGGACCTCCTCGAACCGCGCGAGGCCCGGGGCCGGCTGCCCCAGGATCTCCCGGACGGCGGGGAACCTCTCCACGTAGGCCCGCACGGCGCGGTCCGCCCCGGGACCTGCGCCGACCTCGGCGACCGTCCCCTCCATCTGGAGCCCCTCGATGTCGCGCCAGTCGTCGGCGTCGCGGTGGACCGAACCCGCGCAGGGGCGCCCGCTCCCGGCTGCCCGCGCGTGGCGGCTCCTCGGGCTGGAGAAGAAGGCGAGCGCCCCGTCCACGCGCACGAAGTACACGGGCGCGGGCCACGGGTCCGGGTCGGACGTCGCGAGCACGAGGACCCGCTGGGTGCGCAGCAGGTCGAGGGCCAGCAGTTCCGGGGACGGGGTCACGAACGAACGATTACTCCCCTCCGGCGAGCGGTGCACGGGGAGTTGTCCCGCGACGGGGGCCTCGGGTGTCTAACGGATGCCTGCCGACGCGGCTGCGCCGGGGGGCGGTGTGTCCAGGAAGAGAGGTTCGACATGGGACGGGCATCGATCACGGCGCTGGCGGCGACCGCGCTGGGACTCGCGGCGTGCGGCGGGAGCAGCGGCACAACGACGGGCGGCGGCACCGGCTCGTGCACGCCGGGGACGACGGCCACCTTCAACATCGCCT
>DAOMFN010000057.1:0-7999 GCA_035429785.1 Anaeromyxobacteraceae bacterium | reverse complement strand
CCCGGCAGGTAGCTCTCGCCCTGCATGAGGAACCGGTCCACGCCGCGAGCCGCGCGGCGCCCCTCGTGGATGGCCCACACGACGAGCGACTGCCCGCGCGAGGCGTCGCCGGCGGCGAAGACCCCGGGGACGCTCGTGGCCTTCTCGGCGTCGGTCCAGACGTTGCCCCGCTCGTCGAGCTTGACCCCCAGCTCGGCGACGGCGCCGGTGCGCTCCGGGCCGGTGAAGCCGAGGGCGAGCAGCACGAGGTCGGCCTTCACGACCTGCTCGGAGCCCGGGATCTCCCGCGGCCCGAAGCGTCCGTCCTCGCCCTTCACCCACTCCACGCGAACCGTGTGGAGCTCCTTCACCCTGCCCTGCGCGTCGCCCACGAACTTCTTCGTGGAGATGCCGAAGATGCGCGGGTCCTGCCCCTGCAGCGCCGCCGCCTCCTCCTGCCCGTAGTCGGTGCGGAAGACGCGGGGCCACTGCGGCCACGGATTGTCGGCGGGGCGCCGGTCGGGGGGGCGCGGCAGGATCTCGAGCTGGGTGACGCTCCGCGCGCCGTGGCGGATGGAGGTCCCCACGCAGTCGGTGCCGGTGTCGCCGCCGCCGATGACCACCACGTCCCGCCCGGCCGCACTGATGTAGCGCCCGTCGGCGAGGCCGGAGTCGAGGAGGCTCTTCGTGTTCCTCGTGAGGAAGTCCATGGCGAGGTGGATGCCGTGCAGGCTGCGCCCCTCGACCTGGAGGTCGCGGGCCTTGGTGGCCCCGATGCAGAGCACGATGGCGTCGTAGTCGCCCTGGAGGCGCCGCGCCTCGACGTGCTTGCCCACCTCGGTGCCGGTGATGAACCGCACCCCCGAGTCGGCCATGAGGTTCACGCGCCGCTGGACGATGGACTTGTCGAGCTTCATGTTGGGGATGCCGTACATGAGCAGCCCGCCGATGCGGTCGGCCCGCTCGAAGACCGTGACCGAGTGGCCGGCCCGGTTGAGCTGTGCCGCGCAGGCGAGGCCCGCCGGACCGCTGCCGATGACCGCCACCTTGAAGCCGGTGCGGGTCTGCGGCCGGTCGGGCTTCACCCAGCCTTCCTCGAAGGCCCGGTCGATGATGGCCACCTCGATCGACTTGATGGTGACCGCCTCGCCGTTCATCCCCACCGTGCAGGAGCCCTCGCACGGGGCCGGGCAGACACGCCCGGTGAACTCGGCGAAGTTGTTGGTCTTCTGGAGGCGGATGAGCGCCTCCTGCCACTGCCCCTTGTAGACGAGGTCGTTCCACTCCGGGATGAGGTTGTTGATGGGGCAGCCCGACGCCATGCCGGCGATGAGCTTGCCGGTGTGGCAGAAGGGGAGCCCGCAGTCCATGCAGCGCGCCGCCTGCGTCCGGAGCGTCTCCTCGGGGACCGGGGGGTGGAACTCGTTCCAGTCCTTCACGCGCTCGCGCGGCGGCCGGTCGTGCGCCGGCTCCCGCTCGTACTCCATGAATCCCGTCGGCTTGCCCATGTCGTCGTCGCCTCGTCCTAGTTCCCGCCGACGCGGGACGCGTCCCGCGCGTTCTCCTCGAAGGCGGCCATCTCGGCCTCCTCGGGCGAGAGCCCCCGGGCCCGCATGCGGGCCTGCGCCTCGAGGACCCGCCGGTAGTCGTGGGGGATGACCTTCACGAGCCGCGCGGAGAGCTCCGGCCAGGCGTCGAGGACCAGCCGCCCCCGCGCCGATCCCGTGAGCTCGACGTGCCGCTCCACGAGCTTCCGCACCCGCGCCAGCTCGGCCGGGTCGGAGACCGTCTCCGACGTGACCATCTCGCGGTTCAGCACCTTCTCGAAGGTGCCGCCCTCGTCGAGCACGTAGGCGATGCCGCCCGACATGCCCGCGGCGAAGTTGCGCCCGGTCCGGCCGAGGACGAGCACCGTGCCGCCGGTCATGTACTCGCACCCGTGGTCGCCGACCCCCTCGACCACCGCGGTGACGCCGGAGTTGCGCACGCAGAAGCGCTCGCCGGCCACGCCGCGGATGAAGGCCTCGCCGCCGGTGGCCCCGTAGAAGGCCACGTTGCCGACGATGACGTTCTCCTCGGCCACGAACGTGGAGCCCTTCGGCGGCATCACCACGATGCGCCCGCCGGAGAGACCCTTGCCGATGTAGTCGTTGGCGTCGCCCTCGAGGACCAGCGTCATGCCGGGCGGCACGAAGGCCCCGAAGCTCTGGCCGGCCGAGCCCTGGAAGGTGAGGCGGATGGTGTCGTCGGGGAGCCCCTTCGGGCCGTGCCGCCGCGTCACCTCGCTGCCGGTGATGGTGCCCACCACCCGGTTCACGTTGCGGATGGGCACGACCGCCTGGACGCGCTTGCCCTTCTCGATCGCCGGCCGGCAGATCTCGAGGAGCGTGGTCACGTCGAGCGACTGGTCGATGCCGTGGTCCTGCGCGATCTGGTGGGTGCGCCCCCACTCCTTCGGCACCTTGGGCTGGAAGAGGATGCGGGAGAAGTCGAGGTTGCGGGCCTTCCAGTGGTCCACCGCCCGGCGCATCTCGAGCCGCTCGGAGTGGCCCACCATCTCGTCGACGGTGCGGAAGCCCAGCTCGGCCATGTACTCGCGCAGCTCCGTGGCCACGAAGCGCATGAAGTTCACCACGTGGGCCGGGTCGCCGGTGAAGCGCTTGCGGAGCTCCGGGTCCTGCGTGGCCACGCCCACCGGGCAGGTGTTGAGGTGGCAGACCCGCATCATGATGCAGCCGAGCACGACGAGCGGCGCGGTGGCGAAGCCGAACTCCTCGGCGCCGAGCAGCGCCGCGATGGCCACGTCCCGGCCGGTCTTCAGCTGTCCGTCGGCCTCCACGGTGACGCGCGAGCGGAGGTTGTTCAGGAGCAGGACCTGGTGCGCCTCGGCGAGCCCGAGCTCCCAGGGGATGCCGGCGTGCTTGATGGAGGTGAGCGGCGAGGCGCCCGTGCCCCCGTCGTAGCCGGAGATCAGGATCACGTCGGCGTGGGCCTTGGCGACGCCCGCGGCGATGGTCCCCACGCCCACCTCGGCCACCAGCTTCACCGAGATGCGGGCGCCCCGGTTCGCGTTCTTGAGGTCGTGGATGAGCTGGGCCAGGTCCTCGATGGAGTAGATGTCGTGGTGCGGCGGCGGCGAGATGAGCCCGACGCCGGGCGTGGAGTGGCGCACCTTCGCGATCCACGGGTAGACCTTGTGGCCGGGGAGCTGGCCGCCCTCGCCGGGCTTCGCACCCTGGGCGATCTTGATCTGGAGCTCCCGCGCGTTCACGAGGTAGTCGCTCGTGACGCCGAAGCGCCCCGAGGCCACCTGCTTGATGGCGCTGTTCTTCGAGTCGCCGTTCGGCAGCCGCACGAAGCGGGCCGGATCCTCGCCGCCCTCGCCGGTGTTGGACTTGCCGCCGATGCGGTTCATGGCGACGGCGAGCGCCTCGTGCGCCTCCTGGGAGATGGAGCCGTAGCTCATCGCGCCGGTCTTGAAGCGCCGCAGGATGGACTCGACCGACTCCACCTCGGCGAGCGCCACCGGCCTCGCGCCGGGCTTGAGGTCCATGAGCCCGCGCAGCGTCGCCAGCGTGCGCGACTGGTCGTTCACGAGCGCCGCGTACTCCTTGTAGGCCTCGTAGCTGCCGGTGCGGCAGGCGTGCTGCAGCCGGTGCACCGTCTCCGGGTTGAAGAGGTGGTACTCGCCGTCGGCCTTGTACTGGTACTGCCCGCCCGTGCCCAGCGTGGTGTGCCGGATGGCGCGCGGCGGGTACGCCCGGTAGTGCCGGTCCTTGACCTCCTTCGCCACCACGTCGATGCCCACGCCGCCGATGCGGCTGGCGGTCCAGGTGAAGTACTCGTCGATGAAGTCCTGGTTCAGCCCCACCGCCTCGAACACCTGGGCGCCGTGGTAGCTCTGGATGGTGGAGATCCCCATCTTGGAGATCACCTTCACGATCCCCTTGGCGACGGCCTTGATGTACTTCTTCTCGGCCTTGTCCGCCGGGCCGGGGATGAGCCCCTGCCGCACCTGGTCGTCGATGGTCTCGAAGGCGAGGTACGGGTTCACCGCGCTCGCGCCGTAGCCGATGAGGAGCGCGAAGTGGTGCACCTCGCGCGGCTCTCCGGACTCGAGCACGATGCCCACGCGGGTGCGGGTGCCCTCGCGGAGCAGGTGGTGGTGCACCGCCGAGACGGCGAGGAGCGCCGGGATGGGGGCGTCCCACTCGTCGTGGCCGCGGTCGGAGATGATGAGCAGGTTGTGCCCCTCGGCGATGGCCTCCGAGGCCTGCACCTGCATGTCCTCGATGGCCCTGCGCAGTCCGGCGCCGCCGTCGGCCACCGGGAAGAGCGCCGGGAGCGTGATGGAGCGGAAGCCGTGGCTGGCCGGACCGCCGTCGAGGGCCCGGATCCGCTCCAGGTCCTCGTTCGAGAGCACCGGCGTCGGGACCTCGAGCTGCCGGCAGGACTCGGGCGTGGGCTCGAGGAGGTTGCCCTCCGGCCCCACCGCGGTCTCGATGCCCATGATGATCTCCTCGCGGATCGCGTCCACGGGGGGATTCGTCACCTGGGCGAAGAGCTGCTTGAAGTAGCCGTAGAGGAGCTGCGGCTTCTCCGACAGCACGGCGAGCGGCGTGTCGGTGCCCATCGACCCGAGCGGCTCGCCGCCGGTCGTGGCCATCGGGTTGATGATGGTCTTCAGATCCTCGGCGGTGTAGCCGAAGGTCTCCTGGCGCCGGAGCACCGTCTCGTGGTCGGGCAGGTGCACCGACGGCGGCGTGGGCAGGTCCTCGAGCTTGACGAGGTACTGCTTCAGCCACTCCGCGTAGGGCTCGGCCGCGGCGATGCGCTGCTTCAGCTCGTCGTCGGAGACGATGCGCTTCTCGCGCGTGTCGACGAGGAACATGCGGCCGGGCTGGAGGCGCCCCTTCTGCTGGATCCTCTCCGCCGGGATGTCGAGGACGCCGACCTCGGAGGCCATGACGACGAGGCCGTCGTGGGTGACGTAGTAGCGCGCGGGCCGGAGGCCGTTGCGGTCGAGCGTGGCGCCCACCACCTCGCCGTCGGTGAAGGCGATGGAGGCCGGGCCGTCCCAGGGCTCCATGAGGCAGGAGTGGTACTCGTAGAAGGCGCGCTTCTCCGGGCTCATCGACTCGTGCTTCGCCCAGGGCTCCGGCACCATCATCATCATGGCGTGCGGGAGCGAGCGCCCCGAGAGGTGGAGCAGCTCGAGGACGTTGTCGAACATCGCCGAGTCGGAGCCGTCGGTGTCGATGACGGTGAGGATCTTCTTCAGGTCCTCGCCGAACAGCTTCGACGCCATCTGGCTCTGCCGGGCGTGCATCCAGTTGATGTTGCCCCGCAGCGTGTTGATCTCGCCGTTGTGGGAGATGAAGCGGTACGGGTGGGCCCGCGACCAGGACGGGAAGGTGTTGGTCGAGAAGCGGGAGTGGACCATGGCGATGGCGGACGCCATCTCCGGGTCGGACAGGTCCGGGTAGAACTCCCGGAGCTGCCCTGCGTTCAGCATGCCCTTGTAGACGACGGTGCGGGCCGACAGGCTCGCCACGTAGTACTCGCGCCGGCCGGGGATGTTCGACCGCAGGATCGACTTCCGGGTGAGGCGACGGATGACGTAGAGCTTGCGCTCGAAGGCCATCACGTCGTCGGGCACGGCGCCGGCGCCCACGAAGATCTGCCGGATGACGGGCTGGCTCGCCTTGGCCGTGTCACCCAGGGTGGAGGCGTCGAAGGGGACGTCGCGCCAGCCCAGGACGAGCTGGCCCTCGGCCCGCACCACCTCCTCGAGCTTCCTCTCGCAGGCGGCCCGGCTGGGTGCGTCGGAGGGCAGGAAAACCATCCCGGCGGCGTAGCGGCCGGCCCGCGGGAGCTCGAAGCCCAGTCGGGCGGCCTCCTTGCGCAGGAAGGCGTCGGGGGTCTGGAGCAGGATGCCCGCGCCGTCGCCGGTGTTCTTCTCCGCCCCGGCGGCGCCCCGGTGCTCCAGGTTCACGAGGACCTGGAGCGCCTGCTGGACGATGGAGTGCGACCTCCGCCCAGCGATGTCCACGACGAACCCGAATCCGCACGAGTCGTGCTCGTTGGCCGGGTCGTAGAGCCCCTGCTTCTCCGGTAGGCCGGTCGTCATCTTTCGCCTTCGTCCTCCACGAAAAACCCTCGTCGCGACGCGGCTCGTCCCGCTCGGGGGAACCGCGAAGTGTCGTCGATCGCGACGCACCGGGTCAAGGGTCGCGATGCCCCGTCCGGGTGACCCGGAGGAGGGATACGGCCGCCGCCGGGTCGATGCCCGCCCGATGTGGGCGCCGGCGCACCGGCGAACACACGGACGGTGAATGTCGGCCCATGTCGGAAGACGCGCACCGTGTGAGTCGATGAATGGAAATTCCTTTGCCTCCTCATGGTCTTACGCGCTGACGCGTGCCGCCATACCTTGACGTTGGATGAGTCGTCACTCGGGGAGGGGACCCGGCGACGAGCTCCGCTGCGGAAGCAAGGAAACGCTCACCGGAGGCACGGAACACATGACGCTCGCAAGGACGCTCTCTCTCTCCGTCGTCGTCGCATTCGTCGCCGCCTGCGGCGGCAGCAGCACCGACGCCGGGCCCGCCGGCCCCACTCCCCCGACCCCGCCCGCCGGTCAGACCATCGTGGTCGCCACGGCCCCGGCCGAGGGCGAGCTCGAGCCTGGTGGCTCGATGCAGTTCTCGGCGCAGGTGACCGGCACGGCGAACGGCGCGGTGCGCTGGTCCGTGGACGAGGCCGACGGCGGGACCGTGAGCTCCTCGGGGCTCTACACCGCCCCGGCGACCGAGGGGACGTATCACGTGCGGGCGGAGAGCGTCGCGGCCCTCGAGGCCACGGCGACCCTCCGGAGCGCCGTCCGGCTGGCAGGCGGCACGAGCGCGGCCAAGGGCGGCTCGGCGAGCGTGGTGCACGTGAAGAAGAACGCCGTGTCCCCGCCCCCGGCGGTCGCGGTGGCGGTGAGCCCGACGACGGCCACGGTCCCCGCCGGTGGCACGCAGGGGTTCGCGGCGGCGGTGAGCGGCTCCTCGAACATCTCCGTGACCTGGACGATCCAGGAGGGATCGAGCTGCGGCAGCGTCTCCGCCGCGGGCGTGTACACGGCGCCGAACGCCGGCGCCACCTGCCACGTGGTCGTGACGAGCGCGGCCGACCCCACGAAGAGCGCGTCCGCGACCGTGACCGTGACCCCGCCGCCGGTGACGGCGGTGGCGGTCTCGCCCTCGAACCCCTCGGTCGTCGCGGGCGGGTCCATCACCTTCACGGCCACCATCACCGGGACGTCGGCCGGCCAGTCGGCGGGCGTGACCTGGTCGGCCAACGCCGGGACCATCAACGCCTCGACCGGCGTGTACACGGCGCCGGTCACCCCGGGCAGCTACGTGGTGGTGGCGACCTCGAAGGCCGACGCCACGAAGTACGGCTCGACCGCGGTGATCGTCACCGCGGCCCCGGTCATCGCGGTGAGCGTGACTCCCGCCACCGCCACGGTGCAGGCGGGCGGCACGACGACCTTCACGGCGAACGTCACCGGGACCAGCGCCGGTCAGTCCACGGCGGTGACCTGGTCGGTGCCCGCGGGCGCCGGGACCATCAACGCCTCGACTGGCGTCTACGTGGCCCCGGCGACCCCGGGCACGTACGTGGTGACCGCCACCTCGGTCGCCGACGGGACGAAGAAGGGCACGGCCACCGTCACGGTGACGGCCCTGCCCGTCGCCATCGCCATCAGCCCGACAACGGCGACGCTCGACGCGTGCAAGGGGCAGGTCTTCACGGCCACCGTGTCGAACGCGTCCAACACGGCCGTGACCTGGTCGGTGGTCGAGGCCGGGGGCGGCGCGGTGGTGAACGGGGCGTACACGGCGCCGTCCACGGCGGGCACCTACCACGTGAAGGCGGTGAGCCAGGCCGATCCGACGAAGACGGTCCAGGCGACCGTCACGGTCGGCGCGGAGAAGGTCCTCTCGGTGGCGGTGAACCCGGGCAGCGGGAC
>DAOMFN010000056.1:0-8086 GCA_035429785.1 Anaeromyxobacteraceae bacterium | reverse complement strand
ACGCGGGGCAGGACCGCAAGAAGACCCCGCTCGAGGAGCTGGGCGAGGGGGGGGAGGGCGGGGAGGGAGCGCTCCGGCCGGGCGCCTCCGGCGGCAAGCCCATCCTCACGCCGTCGTCGGCCTTCTACGACAAGCTCACCGCCGCGCCCGCGCCCGACCACGTGGAGGGGGTGGACGTCGGCGACGCGACCTTCCTCAACACGCGGGAGTGGAAGTTCGCCGGCTTCTTCAACCGGGTGAAGCAGAACGTGGCCGAGGCCTGGAACCCGATGGACGCCGCGCAGAAGCGGGATCCGGACGGCTCGCTCTACTTCCAGAAGGACCGGACGACCATCCTGTCCATCACGCTGAACGGGCAGGGCGCGGTGACCGACATCAAGGTGGCGCGCTCGAGCGGGCTCGACTTCCTCGACCGGACCGCCATCGACGCCTTCGAGAAGGCCCAGCCCTTCGTGAACCCGCCCCCCGGGCTCGCCGACGCCCGGGGGGACATCAAGTTCACCTTCGGATTCCACGTCTCCACGGGGGGGAGCGGGTTCCGGTTCTTCCGCGGACCGGCGCAGTACTAGCTACAGGTTCAGCGCGCCCTTCAGGCCGAACTGGAACCAGCCGTGGAAGGTGCGGAACTCGGACGGCACGCTGTCCGACCCGCTCAGGCCGCCCACGTTCCCGGAGATGGACGTGTAGGTGCCCCCCGAGTACCCGAGGTAGGGTCCGATGGCGAACGACCTGGCGACGGGGAAGTCCACGCCCGCCTGGACGTTGAAGTACTCCCATCCGCTCAGCGTGAAGCTGGAGCTCACGCCGCCGCCCGACCCCTTGGCCTGGGTCCACTGCCAGCCCGTGCCCAGGCTCACCCAGGGGTTGAAGCTGCCCTCCGGGGTGAAGGCGTAGGCGACCTGCGCGCCGACCCGCATGTCGTATCCCGAGCAGCTCCCTCCGTCGCAGGCGCTGGACTTCACGAAGGCCGGGTTCCACTGGAAGTAGACGCCGGCCGACAGGTTGGGCGTGAAGCGGTAGAGACCGTCCACCCCGAGCACGAAGGCGCCGGAGTACAGGTCGGACATGCTCGCGTCCTGGAAGAGCGAGCCCGTCGGCAGCGCGTACCCGAGCTTCAGGTCCAGCGTCACCTGTGCCTTCGCCTCCGGAGCGAATGCGAGTCCTGCCGCCACTGCCAGCGCCGCAATCAGTCGTCTCACCATGTTGGACCTCCTGGAACGAGCGCCCGGAAGGGGCTCTCGCGGGCTCGACCCGTGAGGCCACTCTTGCACGGGAATGCGAGCGATCCAGGAACCGATGGGGTACGGGGCCCCTTCGGGTCTGCCGGCTACAGGTTGAGCGTGCCCTTCACGCCGAACTGCCACCAGGCGTGGAAGGACCGGCCGGAGGGCTCCACCTTGCCGCCGTAATCGACGGCCGTGCCGGTGCCGTTGAAGTTGGAGTAGGTCCCGCCCACCACGCCGACGTAGGGCCCGACGGAAAAGGCCTGCGAGGTCACGACGTCGAGCCCGACGGCGACGTTCAGGGGTTCCCAGCCGTTGAAGGTGACGTGGCCCGTTCCCCCGGAGGCTCCCCAGGGACGCGAGTACTGCGTCCACTGCCAGCCCGTGCCGATGCTGAACCAGGGGTCGAGTGTACGGTCGGGTGAGAAATGGTAGGCGAGCACCAGACCGAAGCGCATGTCCCAGCCGCCGCAGCCGGAGGTGCAGGTGCTCGAGGAGAGGAAGGCCGGACCCCATCCGAAGTAGGCGCCGCCCGACAGGCCGGGAGTGAAGCGCCACCGGCCGGTGACCTCGATGGGCACCGCGCCGCTCCACACCGTCGACATCGCGAGCTTCGGATTCCACGGGCTCGTGGTCCACACGTTCCCGCTGGGAATCGCGTAGGCGACCTTGAGATCGAGCGACACCTGCGCCGACGCCGGCGCCGCCGCGAGCAACCCCGCACCGACCGCCAGCGCCACCACGAGCTTCCGCATGGATTCCTCCCTACAGGTAGACGGTGCCCTTCAGCCCGAACTGCATCCAGCCGTGGAACGAGCGGAGCCCGGAGTCGATGGTCCCGCTCACGGTGGAGCCGCTCTCGTCGGTGAAGGAGGCGCTCGAGTAGCTGCCGCCGAAGAAGCCCACCCAGGGGCCCACCGCGAAGGTCTTCGAGATGTTCCAGTCGAGGCCGGCCTGGACGTTGAAGTACTCCCAGCCGTTCATGGACTGCGAGACGCTCTGCCCGCCGGCGGCGACCTTCAGCGTGGACCACTCCCAGCCGGTACCCACGCTCACCCAGGGGTTCCAGGTCGACGCGGGGAGGAAGGCGTAGACCGCCTCCACGCCCACCCGCATGTCGGAGCCGGAGCAGGTGAAGCCGGAGGCGCAGGCGCGGGACGCGACCAGCGCCGGGGCGTACTGGTAGTAGGCGCCGACCGACAGCGAGGGGGAGAAGCGCCAGCGCGCCCCCACGCCGATCGGGATGGCGCCGGACCACAGGTTCGTCATCGGGCCCGTGTAGTTGGCGTACGGAACGATGGATAAAGCCATCGCGTCGCCGGTCGGGATCGCGTACCCGAGCTTGAGGTCGAGGGCCACCTGGGCCTCCGCTCGCGGCGCGAGACCGAGCGCCGCCGCCACCACCGCCATGCCGATGAGCTTTCTCATGGTGGACAGGGTGCCACAGAAACGCGAGCCGTCCACATCCCTTTTTGCGGGCCCGCGGGCCAAGGGCCCGGATGGACGAGGGATCCCCGCCCGGGTGTGGCGCAGCGCGTTGCGAGCGACCGGTCTACTCGACCTTCATCCCCGGCGTCCAGCGCAGGATGGGCTTCCGCGCCGCCCGGGTCTCGTCGAGGCGGGCGCGGACGGGCCGCGTGGGAGCGGCCTTCAGCGCCTCGGGGTTCGCCTTCGCCTCCGCCGCGATGGCCTGCATGGCGGCCACGAACTGGTCGAGCGTCTCCTTCGACTCGGTCTCGGTGGGCTCGATCATGAGCGCCCCGTGGACCACCAGCGGGAAGTACACGGTGGGTGGGTGCGACCCGTGGTCGATGAGCCGCTTGGCGACGTCCATCGTGGTGACGCCCGACTCCTTCTGGAGCTTGTCGTCGAAGACCGCCTCGTGGAGGGTGTCGGTCGCGTAGGGAAGGTTGTAGTGCCCGAGCAGGCGCGCCCGGACGTAGTTCGCGTTCAGGACGGCGAGCTCCGCCACGGCGCGCAGCCCCTCCGGCCCGAGCTCGCGGATGAGCGCCCAGGCGCGGACGAACATCCCCATGTTGCCCCAGAACTCGCGGAGCTTGCCCACCGTCTGCGGGCGCTCGGCCGGGTCGGTGACGAGCCGGTAGGTCTCGCCCTCCTTCACCACCACCGGGAGCGGCATGAAGGGCACGAGCTCCTTCGCGACGCCGACCGGCCCGGAGCCGGGCCCGCCGCCGCCGTGGGGCGTGGCGAACGTCTTGTGCAGGTTGTACTGCATGACGTCGAAGCCCATGTCGCCGGGGCGCGCCACGCCGACGAGCGCGTTGAAGTTGGCGCCGTCGCCGTAGACGAGCCCGCCCTTGGCGTGGACGATGGCCGCGATCTCGGCGATGTGGCTCTCGAAGATGCCGAGGGTGTTGGGGTTCGTGATCATGATGGCGGCGACGTCCTCGTCCATCGCCTTCGCCACCGTCTCCGGGTGGAGCCGCCCGTCCGGGCCGCTCTCGAGCTGCACCGTGGAGTAGCCGTTGAAGGCCGCCGAGGCCGGGTTGGTGCCGTGCGCGGTGTCGGGGATGAGCACCTTGTGGCGCGGGTTGCCCCGGGCGACGTGGTAGGCCCGGATCATCATGAGCCCGGCCAGCTCGCCCTGGGCACCGGCGGCCGGCGACATCACCGTCGCCGGGAAGCCGGCGATCTCGGAGAGCGCGCGCTCCAGCCGCCAGATGAGCTCGAGGGCGCCCTGGCTCATCGAGGCCGGGAGCAGCGGGTGGGCCGCGGCGAAGCCGGGGAGGCGGGCCAGCGCCTCGCTCGACTTCGGGTTGTACTTCATCGTGCAGGAGCCGAGCGGGTAGAACCCGGTGTCGATCCCCCAGTTCCACTGGGAGAGGCGGGTGAAGTGGCGGACCACGCCGAGCTCGTCCATCTCCGGCATGCCGCTGATCTCCCCGCGCAGCAGCGCGGCCGGGATCTCGGCGGCCGGGTCGGCGCCGGCGGGCAGGGGGGGCAGCGACACGCCGATGCGCCCCGGCGAGCCCTGCTCGAACACGAGCGGCTCCTCCATGGCGAGGCCGCGGGTCGCCCCGAGGAGCCCGGGCCCCTGCGCCTCGCCGCCGGCGGCGGCGTCCTTCTCCATGCTCGGCTTCCATCCGGTCGGGTTGGCCATGTCTATCCCCTCACCGACTGGGCGAAGAGCTCGATGAGCTCGGGGGTGTGCAGCTCGGTGGCGACCGAGAGGAGCGCCCCCTTCATCCGAGGATCGTCCGGGTACCAGCGCGAGAGCGGCACGCCGGCGGCGATGCCGCGGGACGCGAGCCGCTCGACCACCGCGGCGGCGTCCCCGACCTCGAAGGCCGCCTCGTTGAAGGTGGGGCCGGAGAAGCGCAGGCCGACGCCGGCCTTGCGCATGGCGTCGCGCAGCTGCTTGCCGCGTGCGTGGTTGAGGCGCGCCAGGTGGGCGAGCCCGCCCTTGCCGAGGAGGCTCAGGTGGATGGTGGCGGCGAGCGCGGCGAGGCCGGCGTTCGTGCAGATGTTGGACGTGGCCTTCTCGCGCCGGATGTGCTGCTCGCGGGTGGAGAGGGTGAGCACGAAGCCGCGGCGACCCTGCCGGTCGACGGTGGCGCCGGCCACGCGCCCCGGCATCTGCCGGATGAGCCCCTCGCGGATGGCCAGGAAACCGGGCGCGGGCCCGCCGAAGGCGACCCCGTTGCCGAAGCTCTGCATCGTGCCGACGGCCACGTCCGCCCCCAGCGCTCCCGGCGCCTGGAGGAGGCCGAGGGCCACCGCCTCGCTCGTCGAGGAGACGCAGAGGGCGCCGCCGCGCTTCGCGATGGCGGCCGCCTCGGGGAGCGCGTCGACGACCCCGAAGAAGTTGGGGTAGCCCACCACCACCGCCGCGGTGCGGTCGTCCACCGCGGCCTCGAGCGCGGCCAGGTCGGTGCGGCCGTCCTCGCCGTAGGGCACGGTGACGATCTCGTCCCCGGTGGAGGCGAGGTAGGTGGCGAGCACCTTGCGGTACTCGGGGTGAAGCGCCGCGCTCACCACGACCTTGTCGCGGGAGGTCGCCCGGGTGGCGAGGAGGACGGCCTCGGCCGTGGCCGTGGCGCCGTCGTACATGGAGGCGTTCGAGACGTCGAGACCGGTGAGGAGCGTGACGAAGGTCTGCCACTCGAAGAGGGCCTGCAGCGTCCCCTGGGCGATCTCCGGCTGGTACGGGGTGTAGGCCGTGAAGAACTCGCCCCGGAGCAGCAGCTGGTCGACCACCGCCGGCACGTGGTGGGCGTAGGCCCCGGCCCCGACGAAGGGCGGGTGCTCGACGCGGTCGCGGGCGGCGAGCCGCTGGAGCTCGGCGACCAGCGTGACCTCGTCGGCGGCGGCCGGGACGTCGAGCGGACGTCCCAGCCGGAGCGGCGCGGGGATGGACCGGAACAGCTCGGAGACGGACGACACCCCGCAGACGTCCAGCATCTGCCGGACGTCCCCGGGGGTGTGGGGATGGTAGCGCAAGGTCTACTCCTGCTCTTCCTCGACGAACTTCTTGTAGGCGCCGGCGTCGAGCAGCTCGGCGAGGTCCTTCGCGTCGGTGGACTCGACGACGATCATCCACCCCTCCTCGTACGGATCCTCGTTCACGGTCTCGGGGGCGTCGACGAGGGGGCCGTTCACCTCCACCACCTTGCCGCTGACCGGCGCGAAGAGGTCGGAGACCGCCTTCGTGGACTCGACCACGCCGAAGGCCTCGCCCTTCTTGACCACGTCGCCCACCTCGGGGAGCTCGACGTAGACCACGTCCCCGAGCTGGTCCTGCGCGAAGTCGGTGATGCCCACGGTGACGCGGGCGCCCTGGACGCGGGCCCACTCGTGATCGCGGGTGTACTTCAGATCGTCGGGGACGTTCATGTCGAGCTCCTCACGTAGAACGGGGTCTTCACGACCTGGGCCGAGGCGGGCCGGCCGCGGATGTCGATGGAGATGGCCGAGCCCTCGGCGGCGAGCGCGGGCGGGACGTAGGCGAGGCCGATGGAGGTCTTCAGGGTGGGCGACTTCGTGCCGCTGGCGACGACGCCGACCTTCTTGCCGTCGTGGAGGACGTCGAAGCCGTGCCGGGCGATGCCCGGGTCGGTGAGCACGAACCCCACCAGCTTGCGGGAGAGGCCGGCCTGCTTCTGCCGGAGCATCGCCTCCCTGCCGATGAAGTCGCCCTTGTCGAGCTTCACCACCCAGCCCAGGCCGGCCTCGAGCGGGGTGGTGGCGTCGTCCATGTCGTTGCCGTAGAGCCGGTACGCGACCTCGAGCCGGAGCGTGTCGCGCGCCCCCAGGCCGGCGGGCACGAGCCCCTGGCCCCGGCCGGCCTCGACGAGCGCCTTCCACAGGCGGACGCCGTCGGCAGGGCGGCAGAAGAGCTCGAAGCCGTCCTCGCCGGTGTACCCGGTGCGGGCGATGGTGCAGCGGATGCCGGCCACGTCGGCCTCGGTGAACCGGAAGGTCTTCAGTGCGCGGAGGTCGGTCCCGGTGAGGGGCTGGAGGATGGCCTGGGCGCGGGGGCCCTGCAGGGCGAGCTGCACCCAGTCGTCGGACTCGTTCGTCACCTGGGCCCCGCCGGCGTGGTCGCGGAGCCACTCGAAGTCCTTGTCGCGGTTGCCGGCGTTCACGCAGACGAGGAGGTCCTCGGCCGAGCGCCGGTAGATCACGACGTCGTCGACGATGCCGCCGTTCTCGCGGCAGAGGCAGCCGTACTGCGCCTGCCCGTCGGCGACCTTCCCGAGGTCGTTCGTGAACACCCGGTTGAGCGCCTCGAGCGCCTTCGGGCCGCGGAAGACGACCTCGCCCATGTGGGAGACGTCGAAGAGGCCGGCGCGGGTGCGCACCCCCTCGTGCTCGTCGAGGACGCCGGAGTACTGCACCGGCATGTCCCAGCCGGCGAACTCGACCATGCGTGCGCCGGATTGCACGTGGACGTCGTAGAGCGGGGTGCGCTTCGCCATCGAGGACCACCGGGGTTGGGGAGGCCCGGGATTCTATCGGGCGTCCCCCGGGGGTCAAGGCATCAGGGAGGGCAGGTCACGGGCTCGCAGCGGCCCCGTGCAAGCGCCGTGCAGCAGTGGATCGGCTTCCCGGACGAGTCCACGAACCGGTACGACCATCCACCGTCGCCGTGGAGCTCCAGGACGGCGAAGCCGGTGCGGGTGGAGGCGAAGAGGAGGCGTGCCCCGGGGGCGGAGACGCCGTCGAACTTCTCCCGCGGACGGGGGCGGGACCCGCTCCCGGAGACGAGGACGTCGTACCCGGAGGGAGAGCGCAGGTGCTCGAGCTGGTGCTCGTGGCCGGACAGCCAGGCGCCGATGGAGCCGGCGGCGTCCTCGATCCGCTTCACCCGCGCCAGGTACTCGGGCGTGGCGTCGGGCCGGTGCTCCCCGGCCGAGAAGCTCGGGTGATGGGCCACGACGAAGCAGGTCTTCTCGCCGGCCCGGCAGGGGGCCGCCGCCGCGGCCACGAAGGAGACCTCGTCGTCGAAGCGGAAGTTCCCGTAGTCGCGCTTGATCAGGTTGGAGTCGATGCCGATGAAGCGGGCGGGCCCGAGGTCCTTCACCCAGTGGCGGCCGGGCATGGACCAGCTCGGCGAGCGGCGGGCGACCGACAGGCAGGCCTTCCGCCGGGCCACGACCTGGGCGTCGCCGGCCGACGCGCAGCCGCCCCACGCGTTCACGTCGTGATTGCCGAGCGTGAGGAGCACCGGCACGGGCTTGCCGTCGCGCTGCACGCGCGAGAGGGCGCGCTCCAGCATCTTCTCGAAGGAGGGATCGGCCGGTGGGACGAAGCCCGGGGCGACGGCGTTGTCGTCGGCGGCGAACGCGCAGGCGTCGGCACCGGGCAGGGCCGGGTCGGGCCCGCACTCGTACACGTTGTCG
>DAOMFN010000055.1:0-8133 GCA_035429785.1 Anaeromyxobacteraceae bacterium | reverse complement strand
TCGCCGCGGCGGCGGCCGGGACGGCGGTGCTCGCCCTCCGCGCCCGCCTGCTCCCCACGGTCTACGCGGCCCTCGCGCTCGGCGGCGCCCTGGGCGCGGCCACCCGGCTCTTCCCCGGAGGACGGTAGCGACATGCAACGGCTGGAGAAGACCTTCGTCGTCGTGAACGCGCTCGGGCTCCACGCCCGCCCGGCGGCGCTCGTGGTCCAGACCGCCAACCGCTTCCGGAGCGACGTGCAGTTCGAGAAGGAAGGGTTCCAGATCAACGCGAAGAGCATCATGGGCGTCCTCACGCTGGCGGCCGGCCGCGGGACCCCGGTGCTCGTGACCTGCGAGGGGGAGGACGCCGCCGACGCCCTCGCCGCCATCGGGAAGCTCTTCGAGTCGGGGTTCGGGGAGCGCTGAGCCATGTCCTCCACCGTCCTCCAGGGCCTCCCCGCCTCGCCCGGCATCGCCGTCGGGCGGTGCTGGACGGTGGACCGGCGCCGGGTGCGCACCCCGCGCCGCAAGGTGGCGCAGGAGGAGGTCGACGCGGAGCTCGCCCGGCTCGAGGCGGCCATCGAGCTCTCGGTGCACCAGCTCGACGGCGTGAAGGCGAAGATGCAGGCCTCCGACGGCGCCGAGCACCTCGCCATCCTCGAGGTGCACCGGGCCATGCTGCGCGACCCCTCGCTCGTGGACGAGGCGCGCCGGCTCGTGCGGGAGGAGCGGGTCAACGTCGAGTGGGCGGTGAAGCGCGCCATCCGCAAGATCAAGAGCGCCTTCGACCCCGACGACGAGTTCTTCCGCGAGCGCCGCTCCGACGTCGACTACGTGGGCGAGCGCATCGTGAAGAACCTGCTCGGCCAGGGGGCCGAGGTGGTGGAGCCCCCGCCGCCCGGGTCGATCGTGGTGGCCCGCGACCTCTCCCCGGCCGACACCGCGCTCTTCTTCCACGACCGGCGGGTGGCCGGCCTCGTCACCGACGTGGGCGGCGTCACGAGCCACACCGCCATCGTGGCCCGGGCGCTGGAGATCCCCGCGGTGGTCGGCGTGGGACGGGCGTCCGCGGCGGCGGAGCGGGGCGACTGGGTGGTGGTGGACGGCAGCCACGGCGTGGTCGTGGTGAACCCCTCGCCGGGGGAGCGGGCCGACTACGAGGCCGCGCGCATCCGCCACCTGGAGCGCGAGGCCGAGCTGGCGCGCCTGAAGGACCTCCCCGCCGAGACCCTGGACGGCGTCCGCATCCGCATGGTCGGCAACATCGAGTTCGCCGAGGAGGTCCCGGGCCTCCTCTCCCACGGCGGCGAGGGCGTGGGGCTGTACCGCACCGAGTTCCTCTACCTGGGACGGACGGCCCTGCCCGACGAGGAGGACCACTACCGGGACTACCGGTCCATCCTCGACGCCATGGGCGGCCGGCCGGTGACGGTCCGCACCTTCGACCTCGGCGGCGACAAGCTCCCCTCCGGCCAGAAGGACCACTCCGAGAACCCGGCGCTGGGGCTGCGGGCGGTGCGCTACTGCCTGCGCCACCCCGACCTCTTCCAGGCGCAGCTCCGCGCGGCGGTGCGGGCCGCGGCCCACGGCAACCTGCGCCTCATGTTCCCCATGGTGAGCGGCCTCGTCGAGGTGCGGGCGGCGAAGCGCATGCTCGCCGAGGCCTGCGACGAGGTGGAGGCGCGGGGCGTGCCCTTCCGGATGCCGCCGGTGGGCGTCATGGTCGAGCTGCCCAGCGCCGCGGTGCTGGCCGACCGGCTCGCCGACGAGGTGGACTTCCTCTCCATCGGCACGAACGACCTCATCCAGTACACCATCGGCGTGGACCGCCAGAACAAGGACGTCGCCTACCTCTACCGGCCGCTCCACCTCGCGGTCCTGCGCACCCTGCGGGCCATCGCCGACGCGGCGCGCGCGCGGGGGAAGCCGGTCGCGATGTGCGGGGAGATGGCCGGCGAGCCGCTCTACACGCTCGTGCTGCTCGGGCTGGGGCTCGACGAGCTCTCCATGAACGGCCCGTCGATCCCGCTCGTGAAGCGGGTGATCCGGAGCGCCTCGGCGCGGGACGGGCGCGCGCTCCTCGACCGGATCCTGGGGCTCACCACCGCCGAGGACATCGAGCGGGAGGTCCGCTCCGAGATGGCGCGCCGGTTCCCCGGGCTGCTCGAGGAGGGCGCCGCGGTGGGCCCGGCGAGCGGCTGAACGGGCCGGCCGGAGGGCCCGTCCGCTCCCGCGACGCGCGCCTTGACACGTCCGTTCCAGCGGACGTACCTTGCCCACCTTTCCCCGGGGAGAACCATGCAGAAGGACTACCTCTTCACCTCCGAGTCGGTGACCGAGGGCCATCCGGACAAGATGGCCGACCAGATCTCCGACGCCGTGCTCGACGCCGTGCTGGCCCAGGACCCCCGGGGCCGGGTGGCCTGCGAGACGCTGCTCAAGACCGGCTACGTCATGATCGCCGGCGAGATCACCACCCAGGCCCAGGTCGACTACCAGAAGCTGGCGCGCCAGGTGGTGAAGGACATCGGCTACACCCACGGGGACATGGGCTTCGACGGCCACACCTGCGCGGTGCTCGTGGCGGTCGACCAGCAGTCCCCGGACATCGGCCAGGGCGTGGACACCGGCGGCGCCGGCGACCAGGGCATGATGTTCGGCTACGCCTGCGACGAGACCCCCGAGCTCATGCCGGCGCCCATCCAGTACGCCCACCACCTCACCCGGCAGCTCGCCCGCGCCCGCAAGCGCGGCCTCGACTTCCTGCGCCCGGACGGCAAGGCCCAGGTCAGCGTCGAGTACCGGGACGGCAGGGTCTCCCGCATCGACACGGTGGTGGTCTCCACCCAGCACTCCGACGCCATCTCCAACAAGAAGCTGCACGCCGCCGTCCGCGAGGAGGTCATCGAGAAGGCGCTCCCGCGCAAGCTCGTCGACCGCAAGACCCGGATCTTCATCAACCCCACCGGCCGCTTCGTCATCGGCGGGCCCATGGGCGACACCGGCGTCACCGGCCGCAAGATCATCGTCGACACCTACGGCGGCATGGGGCGCCACGGTGGGGGCGCGTTCAGCGGCAAGGACCCCTCCAAGGTCGATCGCTCGGCCGCCTACATGGGGCGCTACATCGCGAAGAACGTCGTGGCGGCGGGGCTCGCCACCCGCTGCGAGGTGCAGGTCGCCTACGCCATCGGGGTGGCCCAGCCGGTGTCGGTGATGGTGGAGACCTTCGGCACCGCCACGGTCGCGGAGGAGTCGATCGCCGCCGCCATCCGCGAGGTCTTCGGCCTCACCCCGCGCGCGATCATCGACGGGCTCGACCTGCTCCGGCCGATCTACCGGACCACCGCGGCCTACGGCCACTTCGGCCGGGAGGAGAAGGCCTTCACCTGGGAGCGGACCGACCGGAAGGACGATCTCCGGGCGGCGGCCTCCGGCGCGAAGGCGCGCGCGAAGGCGAAGCGCGGGTAGTCGCGCCCTCCGGGCGGGGCGGGTCCCGCCCGGGCGAGGCACGATCCGACGCCGGCATGGGACCGCTCGCCGCCGCCCTCCTCGGGGTCGTCCAGGCGATCACCGAGTTCCTGCCGGTGAGCTCCACCGCCCACCTCCTGCTCGTGGGCGAGCTGCTCGGCCAGGGGCTCGACGACGAGCGCTTCCGCGCCTTCGTCACCATCATCCAGTCCGGCACCTCGCTGGCGGTGCTCGTCTACTTCCGCCAGGACCTCTGGCGGCTCGCCTCCGCCTGGCTCGCCGGCCTGCGCGACCGCAGCCCCCTCGGCACCGTCGACGCCCGGCTCGCCTGGTACATCGCGCTCGGCACCGTGCCGGCGGCCGTCGCCGGCAAGCTCCTGGAGCGGCGCATCGAGGGGCTCGGGAACGCCGTCATCGCCTTCTCGCTCGTCTTCTGGGGGCTCGTCATGGCGGCCGCGGAGCGCTTCGCCACCCACCGGCGGGAGCTCGGCGACCTCACGGCGCGCTCGGCGCTCGCCATCGGGGTCGGGCAGGCGCTGGCGCTCGTGCCCGGAACCTCCCGGTCGGGCAGCACGATCACGACCGGCATGCTCCTCGGCTTCTCCCGCGAGGCCGCTGCACGCTTCAGCTTCCTCCTGTCCGTCCCCATCATCCTGGGCGCCGGCGCCTACAAGCTCGCCAAGGCGCTCCCGGTGCTGCGGGGGGAGGCCGGGTGGCGGACGGCCACCGCCATCGGGACCGGCGTCTCGGCCGTGGTCGGCTACCTCGTCATCGGGTGGCTCCTGCGGTGGCTGCGCACGCGGACCACCTACGTCTTCGTGGCCTGGCGGCTCGCCCTGGGCGCGCTCGTCGCGGTGTTGCTGTGGAAGGGCGTGCTGCCGCGGTGACGCTGGACGGGCTCCGGAGCGCCCTCGCCGGCCGGCCCTGGGGGCGCCTCGACGTGGCGGCGCTCGCGCCGGCCTACGCCGACTCCCCCGGGCGGCTCTCCGAGGCGGCGGTGCTCGTGCCGGTGTTCGTCCGCGGCGGCGAGCCGTTCGTGCTCATGACCCGCCGGCGCCACGACCTCCGGCTCCACCCAGGACAGGTCCAGTTCCCTGGCGGCCGGATGGAGCCCGGCGACGCCGACGCCCGGGCGGCGGCGCTCCGCGAGACCGAGGAGGAGATCGGGCTCCCCGCCTCCCGCGTCGAGGTGGTGGGGCGGCTCTCCGAGACGCTGGTGGTGATGTCCGGGTTCCGCTTGACGCCGTGGGTGGGCGTCGTGCCATACCCGTACCCCTACGTGGCGCAGCCCGAGGAGGTGGCCGGGCTGGTGGAGCTGCCCGTCGCCGGGCTGCTCGCGCCGGGAAGCCACCGCGTCGGCACCCGGGAGGCGTTCGGGATGGTGCACGAGGTCCACACCTTCGAGGTCGGCGGGGAGACGGTCTGGGGCGCGAGCGCGCGCATCCTGCACGAGCTCCTCGTCGCGTGGAGAGAGGCATGAAGATCTTCCCCGTCGTGATGGCCGGTGGCAGCGGGACCCGGTTCTGGCCGCTCAGCCGGAAGAACCGCCCCAAGCAGTTCCTCCCCCTCGACGGGGACGAGCCGATGCTGGCCGCCACCGTCGACCGGCTGCCGCCGCTCGCGCGCATCCAGGACACCTTCGTGGTCTGCGGCCCGAACCACGCCGCCGCGGTGCGCCGCATCCTGCGCAAGCTCCCCGCGTCGAACCTCCTCGTCGAGCCCTGCCCGCGCAACACCGCCCCCTGCGTCGGGCTCGCCGCGCTGCACGTGAAGCGGCGCGACCCGAAGGGCGTCATGGCCATGCTGCCCGCCGATCACCACGTGGCCCGTCCCGAGGCGATGCGCGAGGCGCTCGCCGCCGGGGCCCAGCTCGCCGCCGAGGGGGCGGTGGCCACCATCGGCATCAAGCCCGACCGGCCCGAGACCGGCTACGGCTACCTCAAGGTGGGCGTGAAGCTGAAGCCGGTGGGGCGCGGCAAGAAGGCCTTCCACCCGGCCAAGGTGGAGCGCTTCGTGGAGAAGCCCGACGTGGTCACGGCCTCCCGCTACCTCGCCGAGGGGGGCTACCTCTGGAACTCGGGCATCTTCCTCTTCCGGGCCGACGTCATCCTGGAGGAGATCCGGCGCGCCATGCCGGTCCTCGGCGAGCAGCTCGCCGTCATCGAGCAGTCCATCGGCACGCCCGCCTACGCCCGCACGCTGGCCCGGGTCTTCCCGGCCGCGCCCTCCATCTCCATCGACTACGGCGTGATGGAGAAGAGCCAGCGCATCGCGGTCGTGCCGGCCGAGTTCGGCTGGAGCGACGTGGGCAGCTTCGCGGCGCTGTCGGAGGTGCGCGAGCTCGACGACCTCGGCAACGTCCTGCAGGGCGAGGCGGTGGTCATCGACGGCCACGACAACGTCGTGCTCGCCCAGGGCAAGCGCCCGGTGGCGGTGGTGGGCGTGGACGGCGTCGTGGTGGTGGACGCCGGCGACGCCGTGCTCGTCGTGCGGAAGGAGAGGGCCCAGGACGTCCGCAAGGCCGTGGAGGAGATGAAGCGGCGCGGGCGCGAGTCGCTGCTCTAGCCGGGACCCCGGAGCGGGAGGAAGGCCGACATGGCGAGCATCTCGAGGACCATCTTTCGCGAGTACGACATCCGCGGGCTCGTGGACCAGGACCTCACCGAGGAGGCGGTGCGGCTCGTCGGCCGCGCGCTGGGGACCGCGGTGCGGGAGGCCGGGGGGAAGCGGGTGGTCATGGGGCGCGACTGCCGCGAGAGCGGGCCGCGCTTCGCGCGCGCCATGGCCGCGGGGCTCACCTCCACCGGCGTCGACGTCACCGACCTCGGCGTGGTGCCCACGCCGCTCACCTACTTCGCGGCGGCCACCCTGCCGGTGGACGGCCTCGTCATGATCACCGGGTCGCACAACCCGCCCGAGTACAACGGCCTCAAGGTGGGCGTGGGGAAGAGCACGCTCCACGGCGACGGCATCCAGGCGCTCCACCGCCGCATCGTCGAGGGCCGCTTCGCGGAGGGGAGCGGGACCGTCGCCACCTACGACGTCGTCACCCCCTACCAGGAGTACGTCCGGAAGAACCTGAGACCCGGCCCGCGCAGGCTGAAGGTGGTGGTGGACGCCGGCAACGGCACCGGCGGCGTGGTCGCGGTGCCCATCTTCCAGGCGCTGGGCGTGGACGTGGTGCCGCTCTTCATCGAGATGGACGGCCGCTTCCCCAACCACCACCCCGACCCCACGGTGGAGCACAACCTCGAGCACCTGAAGGCGAAGGTCCGGGAGACCGGCGCCGACCTGGGGGTCGCCTACGACGGCGACGCCGACCGGGTGGGGGCGGTGGACGAGAAGGGCAACGTCCTCTGGGGCGACCAGCTCATGATCCTCTTCTCCCGCGCGCTGCTCGCCGACAACCCGGGCGCGGCCATCGTGGGCGAGGTGAAGTGCTCGAAGACCCTCTACGACGACATCGCGGCGAGGGGCGGGCGCGGCATCATGTGGAAGGCCGGCCACAGCCTCATCAAGGCGAAGATGAAGGAGGAGGGGGCGCTGCTCGCCGGGGAGATGAGCGGGCACATCTTCTTCGCCCACCGCTGGTTCGGCTTCGACGACGGGATCTACTCCTCGGGTCGGCTCCTCGAGCTCGTCTCGCACACGGACCGCCCGGTCTCGACGCTCCTCTCCGACGTGCCGCGCACCTTCTCGACGCCCGAGATCCGCTACGACTGCCCCGAGGAGGTGAAGTTCGAGCTCGTCCGCCGGGCGCAGGAGTGGTTCGCCTCCCGGCACGAGGCGGTGACGGTCGACGGGGTGCGGGTGATCTTCCCCGACGGATGGGGGCTCGTCCGCGCCTCCAACACCCAGCCGCTCCTCGTCCTCCGCTTCGAGGCCCGGACCCCGGAGCGGCTGGCCGAGATCCAGGCGCTGGTGACCTCCAAGGTGGACGAGCTGAAGCAGGAGCTCGGCGCGTAGTGGCGAGCTCCCGTTCTTCCTTCGTCGTCACGAAAGCCTTTGTCCAGGCGAGGTTCCGTTTCGTTCACTCCAGGTGATCATTCACCCGCAGTGATCCAGGAGCCCCCTCCGCGCCCCGCGCGCCGCCGCCCCGGCGCTCCGCGCCGCCTCCCCTTCGCACGATCCATCCGGGTACACCCGGAGACACGTGCCCGGATCGACCGGAGAAATCTGCGGTCCCATCCTTGCAACGTCGATCTGCGTTCGCTAATCTGCACTCGTCTTCGTCGTGCGTCGTTGGTAGTCGACCAATCGTCAGGGAGGTAACACATGGCTGCGAAGAAGAAGGCTGCGAAGAAGCCCGCGAAGAAGGCCGCCAAGAAGGCCAAGAAGAAGTAACGACGTCTCCGTGGCGCGAGGCGACTCGCGCCGGGACTTGCGGCCGCCTCCGGGCGGCCGCAGCCGTTTCGGGGCACCGTGTCCCTCCGCTCCGCCGAGATCGCGCTCCTCGCCGCCGAGCTGGCTCCCCTGGCCGGCTCGCGCGTGGACGGCGTGCGCGTCCACGGCGAGCGCTCCCTCACCCTCGAGCTGCGCGGCCCGGCGGGCGACGTCGCGGTCCTCGTCTCCGCCGAGCCGGGGCTGGCGCGCCTGCACGTCGCCACCTGGCGCCCTCCGCCGCCGGAGGAACCGCTCCCGTTCCAGGCCGTGCTGCGGCGGGAGCTCTCCGGGGCGCGCCTC
>DAOMFN010000054.1:0-8193 GCA_035429785.1 Anaeromyxobacteraceae bacterium | reverse complement strand
GCTACTTCGCCTCGCCCCGCGCCTTCGCCTCGGCGGCGAGCTCGCGCACCGAGAAGCCCGGCGTCTGGGCGTACTCGTCCTGGCCCTGCGTGCCGAACGGCCGGGCGGCCTTGCGGTTCGCCTCCAGCGCCGCGGCGGTGAGCTTCGACGGACGGACGAGCCAGGGGTCGCTCTCGTAGGAGACGGGCGGCCCGCGGAGCAGCCGCTTCTCGTCGTAGATCTGCCCGTCGCGCTCGTAGGTGGGCGGCGGGTGGATGCCGGTGTCCATGCGGATGGCGTCCTTGGGGCACGCCTCCACGCAGAACCCGCACACCACGCAGCGGAGCTCGTCGATGACGAACTTCTTCGGATACTTCTCGATCGGGTCGCCCTCGACCTCGGCGGCCTCGATGTAGATGCACTGCGCCGGGCAGGCGGTGGCGCACATGTAGCAGGCCACGCAGCGCGGGCTGCCGTCGGGCCGGGGCACGAGCCGGTGCAGGCCGCGGTAGCCGGGCGGGTAGACCTGCTTCTCCTCCGGGTAGAGGAGCGTGGTGACGCGGTTCCGCTCGCGGTCGCGCTCGAGGATGTCCGGGTTCGGGTCGCGGGAGAAGAAGGCGTTGCGCCAGAAGGTCTTCACCACGAGGCCGATGGCCCGGAAGATCTCCGGGAAGTAGAGGCTCTCGCGGACGTCGGCCGGTCGGTTCTGGATCGGATAGGGCATGGTCAGTGTCCGGCGGCGTGGGCCGCGTGGCCGTGGGCGTCGCCGTGGGTGGCGTGGCCATGGGCGTCGTCGTGTCCGTGCCCGTGGCTGGCGGCACGGGGCTTCGCGGCGGCCGCGGTGATCCCGAAGATGGCCACGAGCTCGATGACGCCGATCCAGGCGAGCAGCTGCAGGCTGGGGTCGGCGAGCACCGCCGCGGCGGTGACGAAGACGTTGATGATCGAGCCCGGGAGCAGGAGCTTCCAGCACAGCGCCTGGATCTGGTCGTAGCGGAAGCGGGGGAGCAGCCAGCGGATGACGAGCTGGATCCAGGTGAGGACGATGACCTTGGCGAGGAAGGCCGTCGCGCACACCGCCCCGTAGAGCATCGGGTCGAGGTTGGCCTTGAGCCACGCGTTGAAGAAGATCGGGTGCCAGCCGCCCAGGAAGATCGCGGCGGTGACGGCCGCCAGGATCACGATCTCCACGAACTCGGCCAGGAAGAGGAGGCCGAACTTCATGCCCGAGTACTCGACGAAGTAGCCGACGATCTCGCTCTCGCCCTCGGGGAGGTCGAAGGGGGCGCGCTTCGTCTCGGCGAAGGCGGCCGTGAAGAAGACCAGGAAGCCGAGCGGCTGGAGCAGGAGGCCGAAGGCCGGCACCGGGCCGAGCACGTCCGCCCCCTGCGCAATGGCCATCTGCTGCAGGCTCATCGTGCGGTAGGCGATCATGACGCCCACGAGCGAGAGCCCGAGCGCGAGCTCGTAGCTCACCATCTGCGCGCTGGCCCGCACCGCGCCGAGCAGGCCGACCCGGTTGTTGGAGGCCCAGCCGGCGAGCGTGGTGCCGTACACCGAGAGGCCGGCGAGCGCGAAGATCCAGAGCAGCCCGGCGTCGGGGTTCGCCACCCACATGCCGACCTTCTGGCCGAAGGCGACGATCTCCGGCCCCACCGGGACCACGGCGAAGAGCGCGAAGGTGGGGGCGAAGGCCAGCACCGGCGCGGCCTCGAAGAGGAACTTGGACCGGGCCGCCGGGAAGGTGGACTCCTTCGTCAGCATCTTCAGCGCGTCGGCGAGCAGGTAGGGCACGCCGCCCATCGGGAAGCGCCCCGCGATCAGGATGCGGTTCGCGCCGATGCGGTCCTGCATGGCCGCCGACCACTTGCGCTCGGCCACGGTGAGGAGCGCCGCCAGCGTCATGAGCGTCACCGCCATGAGGGTGATCGCGTTCACGATCGCGCTGCCGTAGAAGCCCGGGAACCCGAGCGCCACCGCGGCCTTGGCCCCCAGGGCGGCCAGCGCGTAGAAGGCCCAGAAGAGCCCGACGAGGCCGACGAGCACCGCCCCGATGACCAGCCACATGCCCACGAATCGCTTCACGGCGGTCTCCTCTCAGGGGTTCGGCAGCCGGTTCCACTCGACGTTGCCGCTCGCGTCGAGCGGGACCCGCTCGCGGTGGCCGGGCAACCGCCCGTCCACGGTCCCGGCGGCCAGCGGCACGAGCCCGGCGCGGCGGTCCACCGAGGGCAGCGAGCCCCAGGCGTAGCCGGGCAGCGCGTCGGCGACCCGCCGGCCCAGGTCCTCGAAGACCTGGCGCGCGGTGGACCAGGACGAGGTGAGGCCCAGCGCCCGGCCCAGCTCGGCGGCGAGCGCCCAGTGGGGCTGCGACTCGCCCCGCGGCCAGTAGGCCATCTCGAACCGCTGGGGCCGCCCCTCGAAGTTCACGAAGGTGCCGTCCGATTCGGGCACCGGCGAGGCGGGGAGGAGCACGCCGGCCGCGGAGGCCAGCTCCCCCTCGTTCACCGCCTGGACCAGGAGCACCTCGGCCTTCCCGAGCGCCCCGGCGAGCTCCGGCTTCGGCAGCTCCCCGCCCACCGCCCAGACCGCCTTCACCGTCCCGGCCTCGACGGCGGCGGAGAGCTCGGCGACTTGCTTCACCGCGAGGCCTAAGTCTCGGGCCACGAGCTCCACGCCGGCGCGGTTCGGGTTCTGGTCGGCGCGGCGCAGGAAGTCGTCCTGCCAGCCGTCCGGCCGGCCGGAGACGTACACGCTGGAGAGCTTGAGCCCGTCGCGGGCGACGAGCGCTGCGGCCAGCAGGTCCTCGAGCGACGCGGTGGGCGAGGCCACCCAGGCGAGCGTGCCCTGGCCGGCGTGGGCGCGGAGCAGGCGGGCCGCCTCGGCCACGGCGGCGGCGCGGGAGGCCTTCCCCTTCCCCACGCGGGGCGCGAGCACGCGCGCGTCGTTGAAGGACTTGTAGGAGAGCCGCCCCTCGTCGCACATCCACTCCTGGTTGACGAGGTCGTTCTCCCGCGGGCGGTAGCGGTAGGTGGCGTCCCGCATGTAGTCGAGGTGGACGTTGCAGCCGCGGGCGCAGCCGGCGCAGATCGACCGGGCGCTGGAGAGGAACCAGACGCGGCCGCGGAAGCGGAAGTCGGTGGAGGTGAGCGCCCCCACCGGGCAGAGGTCGACCACGTTGGCGGAGTAGCGGTCGTCGAGCGGCTGCCCGGGCGCGGTGGTGATGACCGAGTGGTTGCCGCGGGCGTCCACGCCGAGCTGCGGGTTCTTCCGCACTTCCCGCATGAACCGCACGCAGCGGGTGCAGAGGATGCAGCGCTCCTGGTCGAGGACCACGAGCTTGCCGAGCGGCACCCGCTTGCCCAGCTTCACCTTGGGCACGTCGAGCCGCGAGGACTGGGTGTCGTACTGCATGTAGTAGTCCTGCAGCTTGCACTCGCCCGACTGGTCGCAGATGGGGCAGTCGACCGGGTGGTTGACGAGCAGGAACTCGAGGGTGGCCCGCTGCTGGTCCTTCACCTTGGGTGAATCGGTCTTGACGGTGATGCCCTCGGCGGCGGTCATCTGGCAGGCCGGCATCAGCTTGCCGCCCGGCGCGTTCGACATCTCGACGAGGCACATGCGGCAGTTGGCGGCGATGCTGAGCCGCTTGTGCCAGCAGTAGTACGGGATCTCCACGCCCACCGAGGCGGCGGCCTCGATGATGTTCGTGCCCGGCTTCACCACCGCCTCGCGCCCGTCGATGACGAACGTCACCATGCCGGGGTTCTTGGGCGGCGGCGGGCCGGGGGGGCCGGCCGGCTTGGGCGGCGCTGCGGCGGGTGCGGGCTTGGTCTCTTCGGCCATCTCGGGCTCCGGTCTCGCGGGTCGGGCGGGGCTACTGCTCGACCTCGCCGCCGATCATGTTGACGGTGTCGAAGGTGGGGATGAGGTCGGCGAGCAGCTTGCCCTCCATCATCTGGGGCAGCGCCATGAGCATGTTCCAGCCCGGGGCGCGCACGCCGAGCTTCCAGGGGCGGCCGCCGCCGTCGGAGACGGCGTAGAAGCCGAGCTCGCCGTTGGCCGCCTCGACGAAGGCGTAGGTCTCGCCGGCGGGCACCTGGATGCCCTCCATGACGATCTTGAAGTGGGACATGGCCCCCTCGATCGTCCCGTAGACCTCGGGCTTCGGGGGGAGGACGAAGCGCGGGTCGTCGGCCACGATGGCGCCCGGCGCCATCTGGGCGAAGCACTGGCGCACGATGCGGTCGGACTGCTTCAGCTCCTCCATCCGCATCAGGTACCGGTCGAAGTTGTCGCCGTTCGTGCCCACCGGCACGTCGAACTCCACCCGGTCGTAGACCAGGTAGGGCGACGCCTTGCGGACGTCGTAGGGCTCGCCGGAGGCCCGCAGGCAGGGGCCCGTGAACCCGTAGTCGATGGCGTCCTCGCGGGAGATGACGCCGGTGCCGCGGCAGCGGTCGATGACGATGCGGTTGCGGGTGAGCAGCTTGTCGATCTCGTCCCGCATCTCGATGCAGCGGTCGAGGGTGCGCTCGACCTTCTCCACCCAGCCGTCGGGCAGGTCGCGGGAGACGCCGCCGACCCGCGCGTAGTTGGAGGTGAGCCGCGCCCCGCAGATCTCGGTGAGCCGGTCCCAGAGGAGGTCGCGCGCCTCCATGGCGTAGATGAGCACGGTCATGGCGCCGAGCTCGAGCCCCATGGCGCCGACCAGCGTGAAGTGGTCGCACATCCGGTGCATCTCGGAGGTGACGACCCGGAGGTACTGGGCCCGCTCCGGCACCTGGAGGCCGCAGAGCTTCTCCACGGCCATGGCGTAGCCCACGTTGTTCATGATCGACGAGACGTAGTTCAGGCGGTCCGTGTAGGGGAACACCTGGGTCCAGGTCACGTTCTCGCAGGACTTCTCGAAGCCGCGGTGCAGGAAGCCGATGTCGAGCTTCATGCCGTGGATGGCCTCGCCGTCGAGCTCGACGACGGCCCGCACCGTGCCGTGCATGGCCGGGTGGCTGGGCCCCAGGTTGACGAGCATCCGCTTCGCCGGGAAGGGGGCGTCGAGCGGGCTCTCGGCGGGCGCCGCGGGGATGAGGGAGGTCTCGGTGTCCTTGGCCATGTGTCCTCGCCTGGTTCGTCCGGGCGGTCGCTAGTTCCCGGACGGGCCGGGGCCGCGGAAGGGCTCGTCGACGTGCCGCTCCGGCATGAGCGGCTGCCGGCCGCGCAGGGAGTAGTCCTTGCGCAGCGGGTGTCCCACGAACTCCTCGTACATGTAGAGGCGGCGCGGGTCGGGGTGCCCCTCGAAGCGGATGCCGTACATGTCCCAGCAGTAGCGCTCGTACCAGTTGGCGCCCTTCCACAGCGGGGTGACGCTCGCCACGACCGCGTCGCCCTCGGGCACGCCCACGCGCAGCCGGATGCGGTGGTTCTTCACCGTGGAGTACATCTGGTACACGAGGTCGAAGCGCGGCTCGGAGCCGTGGTAGTCGACGCAGGTGATGTAGGGCGCCATGTCGAAGCGGAGCTCGGGGTCCTCCTTCAGGAACCGGCAGACCTCGAGGATGGCCTCCTTGCGGACGAGCGCGACGTCGTCCCCGCCCCTCCCCTCGTAGACCTGGGTCACGGCCCCGGGGAAGCGCTCCTGCAGCCTCTGGAGTGCGGCCTTCGACACGGTCTACCCCTTGGCCGGGAGCGCCGGCCTCTCGCGATCGATGAGCTTGTGCTGCTGGTCCTGGATCTTCTGCTGCAGGAGCATGATGCCGTCGAGCACCTGCTCCGGCCGCGGCGGGCATCCCGGGATGTAGACGTCGACCGGGATGATGCGGTCGATGCCCTGCATCGTGGCGTAGTTGTCGTAGAAGCCGCCCGACGAGGCGCAGACGCCGAAGGCCACCACCCACTTCGGGTCGGCCATGGAGTCGTAGACCCGCTTCAGGATGGGGGCCTGCTTCACGTTGATGGTGCCCACCACCATGAGGAGGTCGGCCTGGCGCGGCGAGAAGCGGGGCAGCGCGGCGCCGAAGCGGTCGAGGTCGTAGCGGGCGGCGGCCACCGCCATGAACTCCATGCCGCAGCAGGCGGTGACGAACGGGTACTGGAAGAGGCTGTACTTGCGCGCCCAGCCCAGCCCCTTCGAGACCATCTTCGAGAGGCCGGTGAGGGCCTCCTCGCGCCGCGTGGCGATGGCCGGGACGAGGTCGAGATCCGAGGACGAGGACATGGTCACTCCCGGCTCCAGTCGATGGCGCCCTTCTTCCAGACGTAGACGAGCCCCACGACGAGCGTGGCCCCGAAGATGGCCATGATGACGAAGGACGGCCAGCCCAGCTCCCCGAGCGTCACCGCCCACGGGTACATGAACACCGCCTCCACGTCGAAGACGACGAAGAGCAGCGCCAGCAGGTAGAACTTCACGTCGAAGCGATCCCGGGCCAGGCCCGAGGGGCGCGAGCCGAACTCGAACGGCTCGGCCTTCGCCAGGTTGGGCCGGCGGGGGCCCAGGAGGTTCGCGAGACCCAGGAGCGTGAGCCCCAGAATCACTGCGAGTACGATGACGACCGCGAGCGGGAAGTAGCTCTGCAGGGCTGTAGTCATGGACCGACCGGGTGAGGGGTCAAGGTGGTTCTAACTGCCTGTATGCAGGTGTTTCGTCAAGCGGAATCACCGCTTCGCCCGCTGGATTCGACGCTTGACTCCATCGACCGGGACTGTAGACTCCGCGCCCTCTTTGGAGCCCTCCTCCCCCTCGCTGTCCGAGGTCTCTTCCATGGGCTATCAGTTCGCTGCCGTCCTCGCCTTCGCCCTCGCGGGCATCCTGCTCCCCTTCGGGTTGCTGGCCGCCTTCACGCTGCTTCGCCCGTCCTTCCCGTCCGAGGACAAGTCGCTCATCTACGAGTGCGGCGAGAAGCCCATCGGGCGCGCCTGGTTCAACTTCAACCCCCGCTTCTACCTGGTGGCGCTGGTCTTCGTGATCTTCGAGGTGGACCTGGCGCTCACCTTCCCGGTGGCGGTCGTGTACCGGGACTGGGTGGCGGGCGGCCCCCAGTTCGCCTGGATCGCCTTCGCCGAGCTCTTCCTCTTCGTCGCGATCCTGATGATCGGCCTGGTGTGGGTCTGGGCCCACGGCGACCTGGAATGGATCAAGAAGCTGGCGACGGTCGACGACGCCCGCGACGCGGACGACGAGCGCCCGGTCTCCCGCGCCGCCTGACCGCTAAGGAGAACCCGCAATGGCCACCCGAGACACCATGGACGCGGAGATGGGCGGCGACGTCGTCTTCGCCCACACCAGCCAGCTCGACAAGATCATCAACCTGGCCCGCGCCAACTCGCTGCACTACCTGCTGTTCGGCCTCGCCTGCTGCGGCATCGAGCTCATGCAGTTCGGAGGCCCGCGCGCCGACGTGGACCGGTTCGGCGCGGTCTTCCGCGCCACGCCCCGCCAGGCCGACTTCATGATCGTGGCCGGCACGCTCACCTACAAGATGGCCGAGCGCCTGAAGCTCCTCTACGACCAGATGGCCGAGCCCAAGTACGTGATCTCCATGGGTTCCTGCGCCAACTGCGGCGGCCTCTTCCAGCTCGCCTACTCGGTGTGCAAGGGGGTCGACAAGGTGGTCCCGGTCGACGTCTACGTCCCGGGCTGCCCCCCGCGGCCGGAGGCCCTCACCGAGGGGCTGCTCCGCCTGCAGGACCTCGTCATGCGGGAGCGCTGGAAGGACAAGCGCCGCCCCCCCGCGCCCCGCGCCGCCCAGGGCTGACGGAAGGCCACGATGACCACCCAGGAAATCCACCAGAAGCTGCAGGCAGCCTTCGGCGACGCGGTCGGCCCGCTCTCCGAGCCCAAGGTCGACCCGTTCGCGGTCGTGAAGGCCGACCGCATCGTCGAGATCTGCGCCTGGCTGAAGAAGACCCCGGGCGTCGAGCTCGACTTCTGCCAGGACCTCACCGCCGTCGACTGGCCCAAGCGCAACGTCATCGAGGTGGTCTACCACCTCCACTCCTACCCCCACCGGCACGGCATCGTGCTCAAGGCCGAGCTGGACCGCGCCGCCCCGGTGATCCACTCCGTGGAGGGGGTCTGGAAGGCGGCCAACTGGCTCGAACGGGAGGTCTACGACCTCTTCGGCGTGACCTTCACCGGCCACCCCGACCTCCGCCGGGTGATGCTCCCCGACGACTGGGTGGGCCACCCGCTCCGGAAGGACTACCAGGAGGCTG
>DAOMFN010000053.1:0-8219 GCA_035429785.1 Anaeromyxobacteraceae bacterium | reverse complement strand
CCCGGAACCGGCGCGGGGACGGCGCCCTCGGCCACCGCCGACGCGCCCTCCGCCGCCATGGCCCCGAGCGCCGCGCGCGCGGCGGCCTGCTCGGCGTCCTTCTTGGAGCGCCCCGTCCCGCGCCCGCGCGCCACGCCGGCGAGCTCCACCTCGACCTCGAAGGTCTTCGCGTGGTCCGGTCCGATCTCCCCCACCACCCGGTAGCGGGGACCGGCCCGGAAGCGGGACTGCCCGGCCTCCTGGAGCTGGGTCTTGAAGTCCCGGTCGAGCGAGCCCGCGGCGGCCCGGGCGTACGCCTCCTCGAGGAACGGGTCCACGAGCCGGTGGGCGGCCGCCAGCCCTCCCTCCAGGAAGACGGCGGCCACCACGGCCTCCAGCGCGTCGGCGAGGAGCGAGGCCTTGGCCCGGCCTCCGGTGATCTCCTCCCCGCGTCCGAGCCGGAGGAGCTCGCCGAGGTCCAGCGCGCGGGCGATGGCGGCGAGGCCGGGCTCGTCCACAACCGAGGCCCGCAGCTTGGAGAGCTCCCCTTCCCTCGCGCCCGGGAAGCGGGCCATCAGGTAGTCGGACACGAGGAGGTCGATGACGGCGTCCCCGAGGAACTCGAGCCGCTCGTTGTCCTCCGCCTTCTCCTCCCGGTGCTCGTTCACCCAGGACTTGTGGGTCAGCGCGGCGAGCGCGGTGGCGCCGTCGGCGAGGGGGGCGCGCACCCGCTCGGCGAGGCGGGCCACGCGCTCCCGGTTCTCCGGGGTGAGGTCGGGATGGCGCGTCGTCACGGGTTCGCCATGCTACAGCCGGCCCGCCATCTCGTCGGCGAGATCGTAGGGGTCGGCCTCCCGGGCGGCGATCCGGGCGGCGATCTCGTCGAGGTGCCCCACCTCCTCGGCGAGCCGGGCGAGCGCCCCCTGCATGAGCCGGTCCCGGAGCAGCGTCAGGAACGTGGCCCGCGCCCGGGCCACCTCGCGCCTCCGGCGCTCGCCGGTGCGGTCGAGGTGCTCGCGGTGGCGCTCCACGGCCGCGACGAGGTCGGCGATCCCCTCGTTCCTCGTGGCCACGGTCTTCACGATGGGGGGCTCCCACCACCCCTCCTCGTGGGGATCCTCGGCTCCGGTGCGGGTCATCCGGTGGAGCGCGTCGTGCTCGAGACCGCCGCGGGTGGCCGTGCTCCGGCGCAGCTCGAGCATCATCTGGAGGTCCCGCACCGTCCGGTCGGCGCCCTCCCGGTCGGCCTTGTTCACGGCGAAGACGTCGGCGATCTCGAGGACACCGGCCTTGATGGCCTGCACCTCGTCCCCCATCCCGGGGATCGAGACCACCACCACGCTGTGGGCGAGCTCGGCCACCTCCACCTCGTCCTGGCCCACGCCGACCGTCTCCACGATGACGAGGTCCTTGCCCATCGCGTCGAGCACCTGGACGACGTCGGAAGTGGCCCGGGAGAGCCCGCCCAGGTGGCCGCGGGTGGCGAGCGAACGGATGAAGACGCCCGGGTCGAGGGCGTGATCCTGCATCCGGACCCGGTCGCCGAGGATGGCGCCGCCGGTGAAGGGGCTCGTGGGGTCGACCGCCACCACGCCCACGGTGCGTCCGGCCTTGCGGTGGTGGGCGATGAGCCGGTCGGTGAGCGACGACTTCCCGGCGCCGGGCGGCCCGGTGAGGCCGAGGACGAAGGCGTGGCCGGGCCGCGCGAAGAGCTCCCGCAAGACCGCCCGGGCCCCGGGCAGCCCGTCGTCGAGGTTGCGCATGAGGCGCGCCGCGGCCCGCACGTCCCCGGCCCGGATGCGCTCGGCGGTGCTGGACGCGCTGCCGGTCGCCGCCACGGTCACGCGTCCCTCAGGATCGAGCGGGCGATGACGAGCCGCTGGATCTCGCTCGTCCCCTCCCCGATCTCGCAGAGCTTCGCGTCCCGGAAGTAGCGCTCCACCGGGAACTCCCGCGTGTACCCGTAGCCGCCCAGGATCTGGATGGCCCGGCTGGTGGCCCGCATGGCCGCCTCGCTCGAGAAGAGCTTGCACATGGAGGCCTCCCGGCCGAAGGGCTGGCCGGCGTCGCAGAGGGCGGCCGCGCGCCAGACGAGCAGGCGCGCCGCGTCCACCTCGGTGGCCATGTCGGCCAGGGCGAAGGCGATGGCCTGGAACTCGGCGATGGGCTTGCCGAAGGCCTTGCGCTCCCGGGCGTAGGCGCGGGCCTCCTCCAGCGCTCCTCTTCCCAGGCCGACGGCCAGGGCGCCGATGGTGATGCGGCCGCGGTCCAGGATGGAGAGGGTGTCGAGGAAGCCGTGGTCGACCGCGCCGATGCGGTTCTCGTCGGGGACCTCCACGTCCTCCATGTGGAGCTCGGCGGTGTCGGAGCTGCGCATCCCGAGCTTCCCGTGGATGGCGGACTGCGAGAAACCCTTCATGCCCCGCTCGAGCACGAACGCGGTGATGCCCTTCTGGGCCTTCTCCGGCGAGGTCCGGGCCAGCACGACGAAGGTGTCCCCGACGGTGCCCTGCGTGATGAACATCTTGGAGCCGTTCAGCACCCAGCGGTCGCCCCGGCGCACGGCGGTCGACAGCAGGCCCGCGGCGTCGGAGCCGGAACCGGGCTCGGTGAGTCCCCAGGCCGCCAGCTTCTCCCCGCGCGCCAGCGGCGGGATCCAGCGCCGCTTCTGCTCCTCGCTGCCGAAGTAGCGGATCTGGCTCGAGCCGAGGCCGTTGTGGCTCGCCACGGTGAGCGCGAGGGAGCCGTCGTACCGCGCGATCTCCTCGACGACGACCGCCAGCGCGAGCATGTCCATCCCGGCGCCGCCGAGCTCCTCCGGGACGGTGACCCCCATGAGCCCGAGCTCGCCGAGCGTGCGGACCGTCTCGCGGGGGAACGCGCCGGTCTCGTCCCAGCGCCGCGCGTGAGGCTTCACCTCCTCCTCGCAGAAGTCCCGGACCATCCGGCGGATCTGGGCGTGTGCGTCGTCGAGCTGCAGGTTCACGGTGGCTCCCCGGTCACTCCCCGGTGAAGATCGGCCGGCGCTTCTCCGCGAACGCGCGCAGGGCCTCGACCCGGTCCTTCGTCGTGAGGCAGTCCTGGTACATCCGGTTCTCGTGATCGAGCGCCGCGTCGAGGTCGAGGTGCAGGCCCCCGTCCACGGCGCGCTTGGCCTGCCGGATGGACACCGGGGCGTTCCGCGCGACCAGCCCGGCGAGCTCGAGCGCGACCTCGAGGAGCCTGCCCTCCGGAGCCACCCGCGACACGAGCCCCATCGCGAGCGCCTCGCTCGCACCGACCCGCCGTCCGGTGAGGATGAGCTCCTTCGCCCGGGCCACGCCGATGGCGCGGGGCAGGCGCACGGTCCCGCCCGCGCCCGGGATGATGCCCAGCCCGACCTCGGGGAGCCCCATCTCCGCGCCCTCGACCGCCACCCGCATGTCGCAGGCCAGCGCCAGCTCCAGGCCTCCGCCCAGGGCCGCGCCGTTCATCGCGGCGACGAAGGCCTGGGGCGCCGCCTCGATGGCCCGGAAGGCGTCGCGGAGCGATCGGTGGAAGGCGTGGACCTCCTCGGCCGACATCCCGGCCCGCTCCTTCAGGTCGGCGCCGGCGCAGAAGGCCTTGTCTCCCTTGCCGGTGACGACGACGCAGCGCAGGGCGCGGTCCTCGCGCACCCGGTCGAGGTTCTCGAGGAGGCCCGCGACCATGGCGCGGGAGAGCGCGTTCCGGCGCGCCTCCCCGTCGACCGTCCAGATCTCGATCCCCTCGCGCCGCTCGACGATCCACTCGCGCGTGCTCACGGTCGGGCCTCCGCCGCTCGTTCCGCGGCGCGGGCGCGGCTGGCGAGCTCGGCCTGCAGGGTTCGCCCCGGCAGGCGGCGCCCCACGAGCTCCTGGGCCAGCGCCCCGGCGTCCACGAGGCGGTCGAGGTCGACGCCGGTCTCGTACCCCATCCCGCGCAGCATGTAGACGAGGTCCTCCGTGGCCAGGTTTCCCGACGCGCCGGGGGCGTAGGGACAGCCGCCCAGGCCGCCGATGGACGCGTCGAAGGTGGTGATGCCGCTCTCGAGGCCGGCGAGCACGTTCGCGAGCGCCGTGCCGCGGGTGTCGTGGAGGTGCAGCGCGATGGAGCCGGGACGGGCCCGCGCCGAGAGCAGGTCCACGAGCGCGCGGGTCTGGTTGGGCGTCCCCACCCCGATGGTGTCGCCGAGGGAGACCTGGGCGCAGCCCATGCCGAGCAGGCGCAGCGCGATCTCGGCCACCCGTCCCGGGTCGACGGGCCCCTCGAACGGGCACCCCCACGCCGTGGAGACGTAGCCGCGCACCCGCAGCCCGGCCGCCAGCGCCGGGCCGATGACCTCGTCGAAGGCGCGGAAGGTCTCGTCCACGGTCTTGTTCACGTTCCGCTTGTTGTGCGTCTCCGAGGCCGACACGAACACCGCCGCGTCCACCGCCGGCGCCGGGGTCACGGTCTTCCGCGCGTCGAGGAGGCGCTGCAGACCGGTGGCGTTGGGAACGAGGGCCACGTACCGGACCTCGGCGCGCACGGGGAGGCGCGGCACGAGATCGCCCGAGTCGGCCAGCGCGGGGATCCACCGCGGGGAGACGAAGCTCCCGGCCTCGACGTGGCGCAGGCCCGCGTCGAGGAGCGACTGCACGAGGGCGAGCTTCCCCTCGGTCGGCACGACGCGAGCCTCGTTCTGGAGCCCGTCGCGCGGGCCCACCTCGTACACGGTGACGTGGGTCGCCATGGCGCCCCGGGAATGGTGCTAGGCGGCCTCGGCGCGCGGCTTCACGTTTCCGCGGATCCAGTCCACGATCGACTGCGTGGTGGTGCCGGGGAGGAAGACCTGGGAGACGCCCGAGTCCTTCAGCTTGGGGATGTCGTCCTGGGGGATGATGCCCCCCCCGAAGACGGTGACGTCCCCGGCGCCCCGCTCCTTCAGCGCCTCCACGACCGCCGGGAAGAGCGTGAGGTGGGCGCCGGACATGATGGAGAGGCCGACGCCGTCCACGTCCTCCTGCACGGCGGCCGAGGCGATCATCTCGGGCGTCTGGTGGAGACCCGTGTAGATCACCTCGAAGCCGGCGTCGCGCAGTGCGCGGGCCACGATCTTCGCGCCGCGGTCGTGCCCGTCGAGTCCGGGCTTCGCGACCAGGATGCGCAGGGTTCGCTCGTTCTTCTGGCTCATGCTGACCTTCTCCCGATGGCGATGAGGTCCGGAGCGTCGTCGTCGAGGCGTTCCGCCGGCCGGTCCGCCTGCCAGGTGCTGGTGATGCGGAGGAGGTCCAGGCCCACCCGGCCTGCGAGTCCTCGCCACTCCTCCTCGGTGTAGTACCGCAAATGGGCCGCGCCCGCCAACACCGTCCCGTCCGCCCGGATGACGCGCCGCGTGCAGGAATCGCGTCCGGTGGCCGGGTCGTAGCGGGACGTCTCCTCCACCCTCCCCCCCGCGGGCAGGTCCCAGGCGGACGCGGCCTCGGTCTCCCTGCGAAGCCGGAGCGGGTTGTCGTGGTGGACGAGGAGGCGCCCCCCGGGACGGAGGAGCGCCACCGCCGCCGCCAGGCAGCGCTCGTTCTCGGCGTCGTCGTACATGAAGAGGGACGAGTACCAGGAGTAGACGGCGTCGAAGCTCGCCGCCCGGAACGGCAGGGCCCGGAGGTCCCCGCGCACGAGCAGCGCCCCGGAGTGGCGGGCGCGGGCGAGGTAGTCCGGGTTCCGGTCGATTCCGACGAGCGTGCCCACCTCCGGGGCGAGCGCGCGGGCGTGGCGCCCGTGCCCGCAGGCGAGGTCGAGCACCCGGTCCCCCGGACCGAGCGCGAGCAGCCGGCGCAGGAGCCCGGCCTCGAAGCCGGAGAGGCGGGCCGTGAGCAGGTCCGCGACCGACTCGTAGTAGAGGTCGCCGTAGTAGTCGTCGGCCCAGTGGCGGACGGGCACGGCGGGCAGGCCTAGAAGCGCCCGTCCTCGCGGTACTGCCCCCAGACCGTGCGGAACACGTCGCAGACCTCTCCGAGGGTGGCGTAGGCCTTCACCGCCTCGATGATGGGGGGCATCACGTTCGAGCCGTCGCGGCAGGCCTTCTCCACCCCGGCGAGGGTCTCCTTCACCCGGTCGGCGCTCCGCTCGTTGCGAACCGCCTGCAGCCGGGCGGTCTGCGCCCGGGCGACGCTCTCGTCGATGCGGAGCAGCGGGATGGGGTCGTCCTCGTCGGTGCGGAACTCGTTCACGCCCACCACCACGCGCTGGCCGGTCTCGATCTCCCGCTGCCAGCGGTAGGCGCTCTCCGCGATCTCCTTCTGCGGGAAGCCCTCCTCCACGGCGCGGAGCATGCCGCCCATCTCGTCGATGCGCCGGATGTACTCGAGGGCCCGCTTCTCCATCTCGTCGGTGAGGTACTCCACGAAGTAGCTCCCGGCCAGGGGGTCGACGACGCGGTCCGCGCCCGACTCGTAGGCGATGATCTGCTGCGTGCGGAGCGCGATGCGGACCGCCTCCTCGGTGGGGAGCGCGTAGGTCTCGTCGAGGGAGTTCGTGTGGAGCGACTGGGTGCCGCCGAGCACCGCCGCCATGGCCTGGAGCGCGGTGCGGACCACGTTGTTGTAGGGCTGCTGCGCGGTCAGCGAGACGCCCGCCGTCTGGGCGTGGGTCCGGAGGAGCAGCGACTCGCGCTTCCGCGCCCCGAACCGCTCCTTCATCGCCCGGGCCCAGATGCGCCGGGCCGCGCGGAACTTGGCGATCTCCTCGAAGAAGTCGTTGTGCACGTCCCAGAAGAAGGAGAGGCGCTGGGCGAAGGAGTCGACGTCCATGCCCCGGTCCACGCACTCCTGGACGTACTCGAGGCCGTCGGCGAGCGTGAAGGCCATCTCCTGGACCGCGGTCGCGCCGGCCTCGCGGATGTGGTAGCCGCTGATCGACACCGGGTTCCAGCGCGGCATCTCCTTCGCGCAGAACTCGATCATGTCCACGACCATCTTCACGGCCGGGCGGGGCGGGACGATCCACTCCTTCTGCGCGATGTACTCCTTCAGCATGTCGGCCTGGATGGTGCCGCCGAGCCGGGCCCGCGGGACGCCCTGCTTCTCGCCGACCGCGACGTACATCGCGAGGGCCACCACCGCGCTCGCGTTGATGGTCATCGAGGTCGTGACGTCGCCGAGGGGGATGCCGTCGAACAGCACCTCGAAGTCCCGCAGCGTGGAGATGGCGACGCCCTCCTTGCCGACCTCCCCGCGCGACATCGGATGGTCGGCGTCGTAGCCCATGAGGGCGGGCATGTCGAAGGCCGTGGAGAGGCCGGTCATGCCGTGGGCGAGCAGGTACTTGAACCGGGCGTTCGTGTCCTCGGGCGACCCGAAGCCGGCGAACTGCCGCATCGTCCAGAGGCGGCCGCGGTACATCGTCGCCTGCGGACCGCGGGTGAACGGGTAGCGCCCGGGGTAGCCGATGTCCCGGCGGAAGTCCTCCTGGGGGCGGCTGGCCGGATCGAGGACGTCGGGGATGGGCACGCCGGAGTCGGTCTGGAACGACTTCAGCCGGCGCGGGGCGCGGGCGAGGACCTCGGCGAGCTCGCCTGCGGTCCAGCTCTCGCGCCCGGCGAGGATCTGCTGCAACTCCTCCCGCGCGTAGACCGGGTGCTCCGCGACCGTCGGCGCAGCGGGAGTGCCCTTCCGGGGCTTCTCGGGGGCAGCGGGCCTCTCGTCGAGTGCGGGCTTGGCGGACATGCGGGCCTCCGGAGGTGAGCCGGGTTGGACGAGGGATCGTGCCTATCGCACGGATAGGAAAAAGGAAAGGGGTGGACCGGGATCGTGGACCGGACCGCTCTTGTCATCGTCGATGGGTGCGGCATACTGAAAGGCCATCTCCGGGGCGAGGGGGACCCCCGGAAACGGTGCGGAGGCACACATGTCGAGGGTCTGGCTGGCGGGGGCGGTGGCGGCCGTGGTGCTCGCGGGATGCTCCGGGACCACGGGGACTCAGGGGCCCGCGGGTCCGACCGGACCGACCGGCGCCACCGGAGCCGCAGGGAGCACCGGCCCGACGGGGCCCACGGGGCCGGCCGGTGCATCAGGCGCCCCGGGCATCGTCTGGATGGGCTCCTGGAGCGCGACCACCTCCTACCAGCGGGGTGATGCGGTCTCGCACCTCGGCAACTCGTACGTCGCGATCTCGCCCAGCCTGAACGCCGCTCCCCCGGACGAGACCTTCTGGGAACTCCTGGCGGCCGCAGGGTCGCCCGGCCTGCCCGGGCCCCAGGGCGC
>DAOMFN010000052.1:5909-8274 GCA_035429785.1 Anaeromyxobacteraceae bacterium | reverse complement strand
CGCGGCCGGTAGCGGCGCGGCGTCCCTCCCGGGCCGGGGGTCCCCGTCGGGCCGCATCGCCGGCCCGGCGAACCGTCTAGACTGCGGGTCGTGGCGGTCGACATCTCCGGGAGGCGTCCGATGCCGGTGCGATTCGCATGGTCGAGGTGGGTGGTCCCCGCGCTGTTCCTGGTCGCTGGCGCGGCGTGCACGTCGAGCGCGACGACCTGTCCGGAGGGGCGGATCGCCTGCGACGGACAGTGCATCGATCCGGGCTCCGACCCGCTCCACTGCGGCGCCTGCAACGTCGCCTGCTACGCGGGCGCGCCCTGCACGAACGGCGTCTGCGCCTGCCCGGCGGGGACGAGCCCCTGCGGCGCGCGGTGCGTGGACCTCCAGTCCGATGCGTCGAACTGCGGCACCTGCGGCCACGCCTGCGGCCTCGGGACGTGCACCGCCGGCTCCTGCGCGTGCGACCCGCCTCCGGTGGCCCTCTGCCCACCGCCGGCCGCGGGCACCTGCGTCGACACCTCGTCGAACGCCTCCAACTGCGGCGGGTGCGGGACCGTCTGCCTCGCCGGCGAGGCGTGCACCTCCTCCGCGTGCGTGTGCAACCCGCCCCGCCAGCTCTGCGCCGAGGGGGCCACCTCCGTGTGCGCCGATCTCCAGGCGAACCCGAAGCACTGCGGATCCTGCACGACCTCCTGCGCCGCCGGGGAGACCTGCGCCGCGGGAACCTGCCAGCGCACCTGTGCCGCCGGCTACACGCTCTGCGGCGACACGTGCGTGAACCTCCAGGCCGACCCGGCCCACTGCGGCTCGTGCTCGAACGCCTGCCTCCCCGGCCAGTCGTGCTCCGCGGGCACCTGCCAGTCCGCGACCTGCACCACGCTCACCTGCACGGGGACGTGCTGCGAGGCGCCGGCGGCGGGCAACACCTGCTGCACCGGGGCCTGCCCGTTCCGGCACCGGAACTTCATCGGCACGCCGTCGGCGATGACCTACTTCGACTGCAACCCGCCCTTCGTCTGGACCGTCGAGACCGCCGAGATCGCCGCGCGGGCCTGGGCGCCGGGCGGGAACCGGATCACGCCGACGCAGTCCTGCCCGATCGCGGGCGGCTCCCTCTGCCTCGTCTGGCAGAGGCCCATCGGCGCGTCGCAGATCGGGTGCGCGGTCTTCTGCTATTCCGGCCCGTTCGCGGGCGCGGCCACGGTCACGAGCGACTTCACCTGCCCGTGCCCGACCACGCAGCAGATCGACTGGTACTGAGCGGGCGGGGCGGGGGGTGAACCGCACCCTCGTCAGGGGCCGACGATGACCGTGTCGTAGTACGAGGCGGCCGGGGTCCCGCTCGCGCGCGCGGCGGCCCGGGCCTTCTCGATGGCGGCGCGGAACACCGAGGCCGGCTGGTTGCCGACGACGGGCGTCCCGTTCACCACGAACGTGGGCGTCGAGCCGATGCCCCAGCGGGCGCACAGCGCCATGTCGGCGATCACGGCCGCCTCCGCGGACGGGTCGACCCGGCAGGCCTGCCAGGCCGGGACGTCGAGCCCGGCCTGCGCGGCGACGCCGGCGAGCGCGCCCTCGAAGTCGGCCGCGCCGAAGAGGGCGGACTGCCCGGAGAACACGAGGTCGTGGAACTCCCAGAAGCGCCCCTGCCGGTGCGCGCACTCGGCGGCCACCGCCGCGGGGCGCGCGTGGGCGTGCATGGAGAGCGGGAAGTTCTTGAAGACCAGCCGCACGTCGGCGCCGAACTCCGGGAGCACGCTCGCGAGGGTCGGCTGGACCCGGGCGCAGAACGGGCACTCGAAGTCGGAGAACTCGACGATGGTCACCCAGGCGTCGGCCGGGCCGTCCACCGGGGAGGAGCCCACCGGGATGCGGAGCACCGGCGTCTCCGGGCTGGTGGTCATCGAGGTCGTGCTCCCGCCGCAGGCGGCGATCGCGACGACGGCGAGGAGCAGGGCGGAACGGGGAAGGGTTCCCACGGGACATCCTCCTGGAGGAGGCGAGAGGCTACCCCGGGACGGCCTCCGCGCGGGGGATTTTCAGGCGCCGGGCGGGTCGGGCCGGAGGAGCCCGAGGCGCACCAGGTCCTCCGGGCCATTCGCGTTCTCGAACGAGCGCCCCAGCGGGTCCACCGCGCGCCACTGCTCCGCCGGGACCACCGCGGCCCCCGCGGCGACCGCCAGCTCCCGCAAGGACGGCTCGCCCTCGCGCAGCGCCCGCTCCACCACCGGCAGCGCCCGGCGCGACCAGAAGCCGTGGAGCCCTTCCAGCCCGCGCTCCCACTCCACGAGCACCGCCGCGGCGCCTCCCCGCCGGCCGGCGAGGAAGCGGATGGGCCCCTCGGCCAGGAAGGGCATGTCGCAGCCGGCGGCGA
>DAOMFN010000052.1:0-5899 GCA_035429785.1 Anaeromyxobacteraceae bacterium | reverse complement strand
GCACGCGCCGTTGTTGTTGCACATCTCGACCGCCGCCTGGAGCCCGCCGGCGGCCCCCCGGCCAGGAATCGCGTCCGGGACCACCACGGCGCCCAGCGAGACCCAGGGCTCCGGGTCGGCCGCCGCGACCAGGACCTCGCCGAAGAGGGACCGGAAGAGCCGCACCGTGCGGGCGGCGAGCGTCTCCCCGCCGAGCCGGAGGAGCCCCTTCGGCGTCCCGCCCATGCGGCGCGCGCGGCCGCCCGCCACGACGACGCCGGTGCAGTCGGGGATCCGGTCCACGGGGCGAGCTTACACGCGCCCGGGGCGGCGGTGGCGGCGGGCGGCGGGCTCTGCTAGAAGTCCGCGCGTGACCCCCGAGCAGCGCCTCGAGGCCTTCCGCAAGCTGGTGGAGCGAAATCCCGACGACCCGTTCGCCCGCTACTCGGTGGCCATGGGGCTCCGGGGAGCGGGACGCCCGGCCGAGGCCCTGGAGGCCTTCGCCGAGCTCTCCCGGCGGAACCCGGACTACGTCCCCACCTACCTCATGTGGGGCCAGGTGCTCGAGGCGCAGGGGCGCCCGGACGAGGCGGGGCGCGTCTACGATCGGGGCGCCGACGTGGCGCGCCGGACGGGGAACGATCACGCCCTCTCCGAGCTCGTGCAGGCGCGCGAGGCGCTGGGCGAGGCGACGGGCTGAGCCGGAGATCCCGGCAGGAAGAGGACGACATGAGCGGACTGATGCAGGGGAAGAGGGCCTTCGTCACCGGCGTCGCGAACGACCGGAGCATCGCCTGGGCCATCGCCGAGCAGTTCCGGGCCGAGGGCGCGGAGCTGGCCTTCTCCTATCCCGGCGAGGCCATGGGCAAGCGCACCATCCCGCTCGTGAAGACCGTGAACCCGGCCGCCGTCATCGACCTCGACGTGTCGAGCGACGCGCAGATCGACGCCGCGGTGGCCGAGGTGAGGAAGTCCTGGGACGCGGTCGACGTGCTCGTGCACTCCATCGGCTACGCGCCCCGCGAGGCCCTCGACGGCCGGTTCACCGACGTCACGACCCGGGAGGCCTGGCGGATCACGCTCGAGGTCTCGGCCTACTCCCTCATCGCGCTGGCCCGCGCCTTCCGGCCCCTCATGAAGCCGGGCTCGTCCATCGTGACGCTCACCTACCTCGGGTCGGAGCGGGTGGTGACGAACTACAACGTGATGGGGGTGGCCAAGGCGGCGCTCGAGGCCTCCACCCGCTACCTCGCCGAGGACCTCGGGCGGGACGGCATCCGGGTGAACGCCATCAGCGCCGGCCCGCTGAAGACGCTGGCCGCCGCCGGCATCAAGGGCATGCGCACGATGCTCTCCGAGAACGCCTCGAAGACCCCGCTCCGGCGCAACATCACGCACGAGGAGGTGGGCAAGGCGGCCCTCTTCCTCTGCTCGGACATGGGGTCGGGCATCACCGGCGAGGTGATGTACGTCGACGCGGGCCAGAACGTCATGGGCCCGGTGCAGATGGGCTGACGGCGGCCCGCCCGCCTACATGAAGCGGCCGCGGGGCGCGTCGTCGCCGGCGTAGGGGTTCGTGCGCCGCTCCTCGCCGAGCGTGCCGCTCGGGCCGTGGCCCGGGAAGAAGCGGACGTCGTCGCCGAGCGGGAAGAGCCGGTCCCGGATGGAGCGGAGGAGCGACCGGACGTCGCCTCCCGGGAGGTCGGTGCGCCCGACCGAGCCCGCGAAGAGCGTGTCGCCGGTGAGGAGCACCCCGTCGTCGGGGAAGTGCAGGCAGACGCCGCCCGGCGAGTGGCCCGGGGTGTGGACCACGCGCCCCACGTGGCGGCCGACGCGCACCTCGTCCCCGTCGACGAGCCAAGCGGCGACCGCCGGGGCCCGCGCCGCCCCGAAGCCGAGCCCCGCGGCCTGCCCGGGAAGGGCCTTCAGGAACGGCTCGTCTGCGGCGTGGATCCGGAACGGGGCGCCGGTGCGCTCGCAGATCTCGGCGGCGCCGAAGACGTGATCGACGTGGCCGTGGGTGGCGACGACGCCCGTCACGCGCCCCGAGCCCGCGAGCGCGAGGACGCGATCGGCGTCGCCGCCGGGATCGACGACCACCGCCTCGCCGGAGACGGTGTCCGCGAGCAGCCAGGTGTTCTCGGCGAACGGGCCGACGACCGCCTGGCGGACGGCCAGCACGGTCAGGCCGAGAAGGACGAGCCGCAGCCGCAGGTGTTCTTGGCGTTCGGGTTGTGGAACTTGAACCCGGCGCCCTGGAGACCCTGGACGTAGTCCACGGTGACGCCCTGCAGGTACATCGCGCTCATCGGGTCGACGTAGAGCTTGAGCCCGTGCTGGTCGAGCACGGTGTCGCCGTCCCGCTCGGCGTTCTCGAAGTCCATCGTGTACTGGAAGCCCGAGCAGCCGCCGCCGGCCACGCCGATGCGGATGCCGTGCCCGGCGAGCCCTTCCTGCTCGATGGCCGCGCGCACCATCTCGACCGCCTTGGCGGTGAAGGTGACGGGGTTCGGGGCATCGCCGGCCGGAGTGGCGTCGAGTCGGTTGACGGTGGTGGCGGTGTCCATGCGTTCTCCTCGAAAGGGGGTGGAACGGTCCTTAATCGACCTGGCGAGTCCAGGCAATCGACATGAGAAGTCCCCGGATCAACGGGGGATTCCCAGGTGGCGCCCGCCGTCCACGGGGACGGTGGCGCCGGTGACGTACGGAGAGTCGGCGAGGAACCGGACGGCCCGGGAGACGTCCTCGGGCGAGCCCACCCGGCGCAGCGGCACCGTGCGGGCGATGCGGCGGCGCGCGACCGCCGTGAGGCTCTCCGGCCAGAGCACCGCCCCCGGGGCCACCGCGTTCACGCGGACCGCGGGAGCGAGCTCGAGCGCCAGCGACTCGGTGACCGCGCGCAGGGCCGCCTTCGTCGCGCAGTAGGCGGAGTAGGAGGGCCAGGGCACGAGCGCGCCGCCCACGTCGAGGACGTTCACCACCGAACCGCGAGCGCGGCGGAGCAGCGGCAGGAGCGCGCGGGTGAGGAGGAGCGGGGCCCGGGCGTTCAGCGCCATCTGGCCGTCGAACACCGGCGCGTCGGTGTCCTCGAGGGCGCGCCGCTCGAACAGCGCGGCGCTGTTCACGAGCAGGTCGAGCCGGTCGAAGCGCTTGCGGAAGGCCCGGGCGAGCGAGGCCGGGCCGTCGGGGGTCGAGAGGTCGCCGCGCAGGCCGAGGAGCGTCCGCGGCGGGCGGTGGGAGTGGAAGTGGGCCACCACCTCGAACCCGTGCCGGGAGAGGTCGAGCGCGATGGCCCGCCCGACCCGCGTGCCGGCGCCGGTGACGAGCGCGACGCGGCGCCGGGGCGCCATCTCACTTCCCCTTCCGCGGCTGCCAGGTGGTCTCGGCCACCCCGGCCTCCACGTTGGCGAGGCGAGCGGCCTCGAAGAGGAAGTCGGAGAGCCGGTTCAGGTAGACGATCACCGCCGGGTCGACCGGGGCCGAGTGCGAGAGCGCCACCGCGCGCCGCTCGGCGCGCCGGCAGGTGGCGCGCGCGACGTGGAGGGCGGCGGCGAGCGGCGTCCCCCCGGGGAGGATGAACGCCGTGAGGGGAGGGAGCTCCTCGTCCCAGCGGTCCATGAGCTGCTCGAGCAGCTCGGCCCATTCCCCGCGCACGCCCGGGATCGAGCCGCGGGCCCGCGAGTCGACGGGGGTCGCGAGCTCCGCGCCCACCGCGAAGAGCTCGGCCTGGATGCGGGCCAGCTCCGGATCCACGCGGGGAGAGCGCCCGAGCGCCCGGGCCAGGCCGATGGCGGCGTTGAGCTCGTCCACCGCCCCGTAGGCCTCGACCCGCGCGTCGTCCTTGGGCACGCGCCCGCCCCCGAAGAGGCTGGTCTCCCCGCCGTCTCCGGTCTTCGTGTAGATCTTCATGGCAGAGCCTTGCTATCAGCGACCGACATGCACCGCAACGGCCCCTTCGACGCGGAGGACCTGGCCCGGATCGGGACCGAGGCGGCGCGCCTCGCCTGGGCCGCCGGGATGACCGTGCTCCGGCCCGACGGGACGGTGGTCCCCATCCCGCTCGTGGCCGAGCCGGAGCTCCCGGACCGGGAGCGGCTCTCCTGGCTCGCCGACGAGTCCCGCGCCATCCTCTCCGGCTCCGTGAAGCTGGCCCGCCTGCTGGTGTCCCGCGGCGACCCGCGGGACCGGGAAGCCCTGCTCGGCCCGTTCGAGGGGCTCGAGGCCGAGGCGATGGCGCGCCTCTTCGACGGCGCCCCCTGCCCGGCGGTCGTGTCGCGGGTCGACTTCCTGCCCCCGGCGGACGGCGGGCTGCCCCGCGCCCTCGAGCTCAACGCCACCATCCCGGCCATGCCGGCCTACGCCGACCTCGCGGCCCACTCCTGGATCCGGGCCGCGGCCCGGGCCCGCGGCCTCTCGCCGCGCCGGGAGCGCGACCTCGTCGCCCAGGCCGGCAGCCACATGGAGGCCCTGCGGGAGACGCTCGTCGCCTTCTACCGCTGGCGGGGCGGGACGAAGGAGCGCCCCTCCATCGCCATCGTGGCCCGCCCCGGCGACGCGCAGATCGGCGAGCTCCGGCGGCTCGAGGCCCACTTCCGGCAGATGGGGCACGCGGTGGCGGTTCTCGTTCCCGACGCGGCCGACCCGGACGCGCACGACCTCCTCTACCGGCACGTCTGGGCGCACCGGACGCCGCCGGGGTCCCCGTTCGCCCGCGCCCTGCGGGAGCCGGCGCGGTGGCCGCTCGCGCACCCGGTGAACGGCCTGCTCGAGGCGAAGGCGCTCTTCGCCCGGCTCTCGGAGTCGGCCGGGGACCCCGCGCTCTCCGACGCGGCCGGGCTCGACGCCGCGGAGCGGGCCGCCGCGGCGCGGCTGCCCTGGACCCGGCTCCACGGAGAGTCGACGGTGGAGCGGCTGCTCGCCGACCGGGAGCGCCACGTCCTGAAGCGCAGCTGGGACTACGGCGGGAAGAGCGTGCACCTCGGGGCCGAGACCGCCCCGGCCGACTGGGAACGGGTGGTCCGGGAGGCGGCCCTCGACCGGCGCGGTGGCGGCTTCGTCGCGCAGGAGCGGGTCTTCGCCGCCCGGCGCCCCGCCACGCGCATCACGCCGGCCGGCGTCGAGCCGGGTTCGCTCTACCGCGACGTCTCCACCTACGGCGGGCTCCTTCCGGTCCACCCGCGCGGGAGCGTCGTGCGGGCGGCCGCCTCGCCGGTCGTGAACATCCTCGGGGGCGGCGGGCTCGCACCCGTCGTCCCGCGGGACGTGTGGGACGGGCTCGCGTGACCGAGCTCGAGGCCGCGCTCCGCCGGGAGCACGCCCGGGCGGTCCGGTACCGGGAGGCCTTCTCCCTCCTCCTCGTCGACCGCCCGCCCACCGACGAGGTCCTGGCGCGGCTGCGGGACGCGACGCGGCTCTGCGACGCGGTGCTGCCCGTGCCCGGACAGGGGCGGGTCGCCGTGCTCCTCCCCGAGACCCCGCTCCAGGGGGCGCTGCAGGTGGGCGAGCGGCTGGCTGCGCTCCTCGCCGACCTGCCTCCGCAGGGTGAGGCGGTCCCCGTCGGCGTCGCGACCCACACCGGAAGCCGCCCGACCGACGCAGCGGGACTGTTTCGCGAGGCAGCGCGGGCGCTCGAGCAGGCCCGGTCGAAGGGTGGCGGCGTGCACGTCGCGCCCGTCCGCTGACCCTTCCGCGGTGGAGGCACCCGGTTCGTCGAGGACCCGGGTATGATGCGACCCACCAGGCAAGGTCAAAATTGCCCTGGAATGTCGGGGACCCGGGTTCCCTCGAACCTGGATCGGGTCGTGCAAATACCCACAGGCGCCACATGGAATCCTCGTCCAGCCCGCATCCCGGTGCCGTCGCCATGAGCCGCGACGCCGCGGTCCTCGTCGTCGACGACGACGAGCACGTCCGCCGGTCG
>DAOMFN010000051.1:2576-8384 GCA_035429785.1 Anaeromyxobacteraceae bacterium | reverse complement strand
TGGACCTGCACCGGGCCGCGCGGCCGGGGCGCGCGGTCGCCGCGGAGACGGGCCTCCAGCCAGGCAGCCGGGGCGCCGCGGAGCTCGACCGCCAGGTCGAGCCACTCCGGCGATTCGTCGGCGAGGTCCGGCGCCCTCCCCGGCCCCACGAGCCCGTACTCGTCGGCGATGTTGATGCCGCCGAGGAAGGCCACCTCCCCGTCCACCACCAGGATCTTGCGGTGGTTGCGCCGGAACCGTCCGGTGAAGAGCGCGGAGAGCGGGTGGTAGATCCGCACCTCGACCCCGTCCGGCTCGAGCATCGACTGCAGCCAGCGGCCGTCGAGCGCCGAGCCCCACCCGTCCAGGATCAGCCGGACGCGGACCCCGCGCAGGGACGCGCGGGACAGCGCCTCGCGGAAGCGGTCGCCCACGCCCTCGCGCGCGAGGTGGTAGACCTCCAGGTGGATGGACTGCCGGGCGCCCCGGATGGCCTCGAGCATCCGCGGAAAGGCCTCCCGCCCCCCTTCGAGGAGGGTCACCGGGGGGGGCGTCGCGGGCTCGGGCGCAGGAGCCATGCACCCACGCTACCCCGGGACGGGGAACCGGGGGCGTCCCCGGGGGGTCGCCCGGCGCCGGGAGCCCCCCGGAGGCCTACAATGCGAGGGAGGGGGTGCCCCATGAAGCGGATCCTGGTCGCAGTGGACGGGTCGGGCCCCTCCTCCCGCGGTGCGCGCCTCGCCGCCGACATCGCCGTGCGCTTCGGGGCGCGGATCACCCTGGCCCACGTCGTCCCCCGGCTGCTCCTCCCGCCGGACGCCTACGGGCTCACCACCGCCGAGGTCGAGCAGGAGAAGAGGGCCCACGGCGAGGCGGTGCTGCACGACGCGCTCACCGCGCTCGGCGGCGCCGGCGTCGAGGTGGACACGCTCGTGCTCTCCGGCGCTCCGGCGGAGACGCTCGCCGAGGTGGCTGCCGCCCCCGACGTGGACCTCGTCGTGGCCGGGTCGCGCGGCCAGGGCGCCGTGGCGCGGGTCCTGCTCGGGAGCGTGTCCGACCGGCTGGCGCACCTCTGCCCGAAGCCCATCCTCATCGTCCACTAGCGCACCGGGCCTGCCCCGCCTAGATTCGCCCCGCGCATGGGCGAGTCCCTCCTCGAGGAGTTGAAGCGCTACGTCGGCTTCGGGCCGGACGACGAGGCGGCCCTGCGCGAGCTCCGCCGGGCCCTCGCGCCGGCCTTTCCCGGAATCGCCGTCGTCTTCTACGACCGGATCCTCGCCCACGAGCAGGCCCGCCAGGTGCTCACGGGCGGGGAGAGCCAGGTGGGACAGCTGCGGGTGACGCTGGTCCGCTGGCTCGACGAGACCCTGGGCGGCCCGTGGGACGAGGCCTACTGGGAGTCGCACTGCCGCATCGGCCGGGTCCACGTGCGCATCGACCTGCCGCAGCACTACATGTTCGGGGCCATGAACGTGGTCCGCGAGGAGCTGCACCGGCACGCCGCGTCGCTCCCGTTCGCCGACGCCGCCGCCCGCGATCGGGCCGGCCGCGCCGTGGACCGGGTGCTCGACCTCGAGCTCGCCATCATGCTCCACACCTACCGGGAGGACCTCCTCGCCCGCGCCGCGCGCACCGAGCGGCTCGCCACCTTCGGCCAGCTGGTGGGGTCGATCGGCCACGAGCTGCGGAATCCCCTCGGCGTCATCGAGAGCTCGGTCTACCTCCTGCAGGGCAGGCTGGGCGACGACGAGCGCTCCCGCAAGCACCTCGAGCGCATCTCCCGGCAGGTGCAGGTGTCGAACGAGATCATCACCGGCCTGCTCGACATGGTCCGCGACCGCCCGGTCCCGCGGGAGCGCCTGGCGCTCGCCGGGCTGGTGGCGGCCGCGGTGGAGGGAGCGCCCACCCTGCCCGGCGTGACGGTGGACGCCCACGCGCCGGAGGAGCTGGCGGTCACCGGCGACCCGGTCTCGCTCCGCCAGGCGCTCCTCAACCTGGTGGCGAACGCGGTGGAGGCCGCCTCCCCGTCCGGCGCGGTCCGGGTGCGGGCTCGCGCCGAGGACGGGATGGTGGTCGTGGAGGTCGACGACGACGGGCCGGGCATCCCCGAGTCGGTGCGCGGCCGGCTCTTCGAGCCCCTCGTCACCTCCAAGCCCCACGGGAACGGCCTGGGCCTGGCCCTCGTGAAGCGCGTCGCCGAGCGCCACGGGGGATCCGTCGCGCACGCCGCCCGTCCCGGAGGCGGGACCCGCTTCACCCTCCGTCTTCCCCTCCCCTGAGGCCCCGCCGTGCGCCGCTACCTGCTCGTCGACGACAACCGCGACTTCGCCGAGAACCTGGCGGAGATCCTCGGCGACCACGGCGCCTCCTGCGAGATCGCGGGCGACGGCGAGGAGGCGCTCGGCCGGGTCCGGGGCGACCGCTTCGACGCCCTCGTCACCGACATGCGGATGCCCGGGATGGGGGGCGCTGCGGTGGTCCACGCGGTGCGCCGCGCCGATCCCGGGCTGCCGGCCGTCGTCCTCACCGCCCATGCCGGCGACGCCGACCTGGCGGCGGCCCGGCGGGAGGGGTTGCTCGCCGTCCTCCACAAGCCGGTTCCCATCCCCCGGCTCGTGGAGCTGCTCGAGGGGGCCCGGCGCGACGGGCTCGTGGCGGTGATCGAGGACGAGCCGGCGCTGCTCGACAACCTCACCGAGATCCTCCGCCAGGGCGGGTTCGCCGCGGTGACGGCCACCTCGGTGCTCGACGCCGAGCGGCTCGGTCCGGTTCGCCCGTGCGCGGCGATCGTCGACCTGCGGGTCCCGGGCGGCCCCGACGGGGAGGCCGCCCGGCGCCTCGCGGCCCGCTTCCCCGGCCTGCCGCTCGTCGCCGTCACCGCGCATCCCGCCGCGGCCCCCCCGGGCTGCAGCGCGGTCTTCCCCAAGCCCTTCGACCCGGCCGCCCTGCTCGCCGCGGTCGAGCGCCTCCACGCCGGAAGGAGCGTCCCGTCGTGAACCCCCATTCCCCGACCCGCCGCCCGCGCGCGCTGGTCGTCGACGACAACGCCGCACTCGCCGAGACCATCCGCGAGAGCCTCGAGGACGCCGGCTTCTCCACCCGGACCGCCGGGAGCTGCGCCGCCGCGCAGGCGGCCGCCCGCGCCGGATTCGACGTGGCGCTCGTGGACCTCGGGCTGCCCGACGGCAGCGGGACGGAGCTCGCCCAGGAGCTGAAGGAGGGCTCACCGGACAGCGAGGTCGTGCTCCTCACCGGCCACGCCACGATGGAATCGGCCCTCGACGCGGTCCGCGCCGGCGCCTGCGCCTACCTCCAGAAGCCGGTCAACCCGCCCGAGCTCCTCATGACGCTCGAGACGGCGATGCGCCACGTCCGGCTCCACTCCGAGAAGCGCGAGCTGTCCCGCCGGGCCGCCATGGCGGAGAAGCTCGCCGCCGTGGGCACGATGACCGCCGGCCTCTCCCACGAGATCCGCAACCCGCTCAACGCGGCGGCGCTCCAGCTCACCGTGCTCGAGCGGCGCGTGGGCAAGCTGCCCCGGGAGGAGCAGGGGCCGCTCCTGCAGCCGCTCCACCTCGTGCGCGACGAGATCCGCCGGCTCGACCACATCCTGGAGGACTTCCTCCAGTTCGCGCGGCCGCGCGAGTTCTACCCGAAGCCGGTGGACGTGGCCCCGGTGCTCGACCGGGTGCTCACCCTGCTCGGCGGCCCGGCCGAGAAGCGGCGCGTGCGGGTCCTGCGCGACTTCGAGGCGGTGCCCCCGGTGGCCGGGGACGAGGAGCGGCTCCAGCAGGTCGTGATGAACCTGGGGCTGAACGCGCTCGACGCGGTCCCCGAGGGAGGCTGGGTGCGGGTCTCCTGCCGCGCCGACGAGGAGGGCGACACGGTGGACATCCTCGTCGACGACTCCGGCAAGGGGGTCCCGCTCGAGATCCGCGAGCGCATCTTCGAGCCCTTCTTCACCACCAAGGCGGAGGGCTCGGGGCTCGGGCTCCCCATCGTCCACGCCATCGTGACCCAGCACGGCGGGACCATCACCGTCGAGGACGCGCCCGAAGGCGGGGCCCGCTTCGCGCTCCGCGTCCCGCGGGCGCGCTGAGCGCCTGCCAGCGCGGCGTCAGGAGCCGGTGGGCTCCTCGACCTCCTCGTGCCGATCCCCGCCGGTCGCGCCGCTGGCGTACTCCTTCAGCCGGTACTGGATCTTGCGGACGCTGATGCCGAGGATCTCGGCGGCCCGGGAGGTGGAGCCGCCCACCATCTCGAGCGTGCGCAGGATGGCCTCGCGCTCGATCTCGTAGAGGGTGGCGCCGGGGATGAGGGCGCCCGGGCTCCGCTCCCGCGGGCGCGGACCGCGCAGCGTGGGCGGCAGGTCGTCGGCGGTGAGCTCCGGCCCCTTCGCCAGCACCACCGCGCGCTCCACGACGTTCTCGAGCTCGCGGACGTTGCCCGGCCAGTCGTGGGCGAGCAGCGCGTTCAGCGTGCCCGGCGCCAGGCCGCGGATCTCCTTCCCGTAGCCCTGGCCGTACTTCTCCACGAAGTGGCTGACGAGGGCCGGGATGTCCCCCTTGCGCTGCCGGAGCGGCGGCAGCGTGACCGCCACCACGTTCAGCCGGTAGTAGAGGTCCTCGCGGAACTTGCCGGCCTTCACCTCGCCGGCGAGGTCGCGGTTCGTCGCGGCCACGAGCCGGACGTCGACCTTCAGGGTCTGGGTGCCGCCCACCCGCTCGAACTCCTTCTGCTGGAGGACGCGCAGGAGCTTGATCTGCAGGGACGGCGAGATGTCGCCGATCTCGTCGAGGAAGAGCGTGCCGTTGTCGGCCAGCTCGAAGCGCCCCTCCTTGCGACCGAGCGCCCCCGTGAAGGCCCCCTTCTCGTGGCCGAAGAGCTCGCTCTCGAGCAGCGTCTCGGAGAGCGCCGCGCAGTTCACCTTGATGAAGGGGCGGTCGCGCCGCGGCGACTCCTCGTGGAGCGCCTGGGCGATGAGCTCCTTGCCGGTGCCGGACTCGCCGAGGATGAGGACCGTGGCACGGGTCGGCGCGGCCCGCTTCACCACCTCGTAGACCGCCTGGAGCTCCGGCGCGTCGCCGACGATGTTGTGGAAGCGGTAGCGCTCGCGCACCCGCTCGCGGAGGTTCTGGGTGTCCCGCTGGAGCCGCAGCTTCTCGAGCGCCTTCTCGAGCACCACGATCACCGCGTTCACGTCGAGCGGCTTGACGAGGTAGTTCTCGGCGCCGGCGCGCATCGCCTCGACCGCCGCCTCCACGCTCGCGAAGGCGGTCATCATGACGAACACCGCGTCGGAGCCCTGCTCGCGCGCCTTCTTGAGGAGCGTGATGCCGTCCATCCGCGGCATCCGCACGTCGGCGAGGACCGCCGCGGGGGCGAACGACTGCATGAGCTGGAGCGCGTCCTCGCCGTCGGCCGCCTCCATGATCTCGTAACCCTCCTCGGAGAGGAGGTCCTTCAGGGCCTGGCGGGCGTTCCCCTCGTCGTCGACGACGAGGATCCGCTCCTTTCCACCCCGGGGTCCGGTCTTGCCGAGCGTCATGTGCTCTCGTCGCCCTCCGATGGGCCACAGCACCGTGCGTCAGGGCGCAACGGCTGCGTAAGGCCGCATCTTATGCACGTTTTTTCTTCCGGGGTCCACTCCCGTCTGGCGCAAACCGGCGAAGGCGCAAGATTCTTCCCGCGCGACTCCTCCGATCGCCCCAACGAAAGCCTTGCGGAGCCTGGGGTTCCTGCGCCTGCGGATCAAGCGTTCCCGCCCAGCTCCTTGAGCCTCCCGACCCGGTCGTAGGGACGCCAGCGGAACGTCCCGCCGAGCGACTC
>DAOMFN010000051.1:0-2476 GCA_035429785.1 Anaeromyxobacteraceae bacterium | reverse complement strand
TTCGCGAGCCCGTCGGTGTCGACGCGCACGCGCTTCACCCCGGCGCGCCGGAGGCGCCGCGCGATCTCGAGGAGCACGTCGAGCCGGCGGGTGGGCTCTCCGAGCCCCGTGAAGACCACCTCCGGCCTGCCCTCGAGCCCGGCCCGCTCCACCTGCGCCCAGACCTCGTCGGCGGTGGGAGCCCGCTGGAGCCGGAGGTCGTATCCGCCCACCACCCAGTCGTCGTCCCGGATCTTCGGGCAGAAGACGCAGGCGAGCGTGCAGGCCGAGGTGAGGTTCAGGTAGAGCGCGTCGCCGAGCGCGTAGGCGTGGACGGGCTCCGCCGCGGTGGGGGTGGTCACCCCCCGGACTTAATCGTCCGACGGGCGGTGGCCACTGCAGCCGAGGCAGTAGCGCGCCTCGGGGATGGCCCGGAGTCGCTGCAGCCCGAGCGGCCCGTTGCAGGAGGCGCACGTCCCGTAGCGCCCCTCGGCGATGCGGCCGAGGGCGGCATCCACCTCGGCGAGCTCCCGGGCGACCTTCTCCGCGCGCGCGGACTCGGAGGAGTCCTCGTCCGGGGCCGGGGATTCCGCGCCGGCGACGGCGACCCACGACCTTCGCAGCGCCTCGCGGCGATTGAGAAGGAGGGACCGGGCCTCGCTGTCGATGCGGCTCATGGAACGATGGGGCTCCCGGCGCACGAGCGCGCCGGGCCGGACTCATTTCACGTGGCGTGCCGCCCGGAAACCCCTGGAAAACCGGGACTTCGTTCGCACCGGTTGCGTCCCAAGGAGGGACCGACGCATCCCTTGCGCTTCAGCCGCGACCGGCCCCCTCCCCACCCGCCCCCTCCCGGAGCAGCGTGGCGAGCGCCCGGAGGGCGTCGGTGGAGGTGAAGATCCCCACCACCTCGGTCCGCTCGACCACCAGGGCGGAGCCGTGGCGGCGCGAGGCCATGGCCTCGGCGACCTCCTCGAGCGGAGCGTCGGGGGGGACGACGTACGGCTCGTCGCTCATCGCCTCCTCGACGCGCTCGCGGGCGAGCTCCACGCCCCGCAGCGTCTCGAGCAGGTAGAGGTCGCGCTGCGAGACCACCCCGGCGAGCCGCCCACCGTCGACGACGGGCAGGTGGCGGATGCCCTTCTCCCGCATCAGCCGGTGGGCCTCGGCCAGCGTGTGCTGGCTGGAGATGGAGTGGGGTCCCGCGGTCATGAACCGGCGGATCGTGTGGCGCGCCATCGAGGCCTCCCTTCTCGCTCGCCACGAGAGTAGCGCCGTCGGGCGCGGTTGTCTCGGACCTCCGGCTGGGTTAGCTTCCGCGCACCATGGAGAAGACCTGGGTCAAGGACATCAAGGAAGGCGAGCGCGTGAAGGCCATCTTCGCGGTGGCTCGCAAGGCCGTCCCCACCGCCAAGAGCGGCAAGACCTACCTCGCCGCCACGCTCGTGGACCGCACCGGGGAGCTCGAGGCCCGCTCGTTCGACCGGGTCGAGGAGCTCGCCGCCCTCTTCGACGAGAAGGACCTCGTCGAGGTGGAGGGCGCCGTCGGATCGTTCCAGGGGCGCCCGCAGCTCCGCATCGAGACGGTGGCCCGCGTGGACGCCGCCGCGGCCGCCATCGACCTCGCCGAGTTCGCCTGGGTCCCCCCGCCCGAGCCGCGCAAGCCGGAGAAGGCCCCGGAGAGCGACGCCGGCGACGCCACCTGGACCGAGCTCCTCGGGCTCGTCGAGGCCATCACCGATCCGCACGTGAAGGACCTCGTGAAGGCGTTCCTCGCCGACGACGACGTGGCCTCGCGGCTGCGCCGCGCCCCGGCCGCGAAGACCGTCCACCACGCCTATCCGGGCGGGCTCCTCGAGCACACGGTGAGCTGCATCAAGCTCTCCCACCGCGTGGCCGACCAGTACCCGCAGCTCGACCGCGACCTGCTCGTCGCCGGCGCCTTCTTCCACGACATCGGCAAGATCCGCGAGCTCGGCTACGAGCGGAACGTCGAGTACACGGACGAGGGGCGCCTCGTCGGCCACCTCGTCATGGCCGCCCAGTGGATCCACGAGAAGGCCCGCCGCGTGGGCGTGCCGCGCGACCTCGAGCAGCACGTCGTCCACCTCGTGCTCGCCCACCACGGCAAGCTCGAGTACGGCTCGCCGAAGACCCCGGCCACGCTCGAGGCGCTCGTCACCCACTTCATCGACGACCTCGACAGCCGGATGAACTCCTGGGTCGGCCTCATGGGGCGCGAGGGCGGCACCCGGCGCTGGACCGACGCACAGAACGTGCACGGCCACCACATCTGGCGCGGCACGCTGCCCACCGTGCAGGTGGAGAAGCGCTCGCCGCCGCCCGAGCTCATGACCCCGGTGATCTACGTGCCCCGCCCGGCGGCGCCGGGCTCGCAGCCGCAGCGCCGGCAGCAGGAGAAGAAGCAGAAGCCCCCGCGCCCGCCGAGGCCGGAGCGCGCCGAGGCCCGCGCCGCGGGCGAGACCGGGGCGCCCCC
>DAOMFN010000050.1:0-8412 GCA_035429785.1 Anaeromyxobacteraceae bacterium | reverse complement strand
GCGTCGGCAGCGGGAACCGGCCGCGGGCCCCATTGTCGCCCCGTGCCGGGCCAGGTCGGCCCGCCCGCCGCGAGAAGCCGTAACACGTTGAAGGCCAGGGCAGCGAGTAGGACGACGGCCTTGACCTTGTGTAATCCCCGTACGTTGAGTCGGTCGAGGCCACGATGGCCACGCAGATCGGCGTTGGTGCGTTCCGCCAGGACGCCGCGCTGGACATATACGCGCTTGGCCTCCTCGGTCCCCATCCGGACGCGCCACGCGGCGACCTCGGCCGAGTCCCCCGGTTTGGATTCGTGCGGATCGGTCCTCTTGTTCCGTGACGTCGGGAGCGGAGCGTAGGGCGTCGCGCCACGCCGGGAGAGCACCTCGATGTTTTCCAGCGTGACGAATCCTCCGTCTACCAGGTACTCGTCCGGGGCCCGGCCGGTCCTCTGCTCGATCTCGTCCAGCATCGGGACGAGGTGCGGCTGATCGGTCCCGTGGTTCGTCACGTCGGCGCCTACGATGAACCCGCTCTCGTCCGTCGCCAACTGCACGTTGTAGGCAGGCCGGAAGCCCCCGTCGGCCATCTTCATCACCCGGCTCTCGGCGTCCGTCGTGCTCACACGGATCTCGCCTCGCCGCTTCGCGTCCGCTGGCTTCTTTGCGTCTCGCTCGGCGCGCTGCTCCTCGATCTCCGGAATCTCCGCCAGCGCAGCCTCGACCGCCTCCAGCCGGGCCTTGGCTGCACGCTCCCGTGCCGCCGTCACTCGCTTCGACGACGCCGACGGGTCCGCCTCGATCTCCCGCCGCAGCTTCCGCACCTGCTCCTGCGCCTCGTCCCGGCACCGCTCCAGCGATTGCCGCCGCCGGAAGCTCGCCGCACCCGCGCTCGCTCGAACCTTCATCCCGTCCTGGGCCACCCGCTTCAGTTGCACCAGCCCTTCCTTCATCAGCACCGCCAGCAACTGCGTCATCAGCCGGTCCAGCTTCTTCCCGTGCTTCACACGGAAATCCGCCAGCGTGTGGTGATTCACCGGAACGCCTCCGCAGATCCACCGGTACGGCGCGTCCCGGTCGCACAGCCGGTCCAGCAACCGCGCGCTTCCCACCCCCTCCGAGTTCGCGAACAGCCACAGCGCCAGCAGCACCCGCGGGTCCGTGGCCGACCGACCCGGCGCACTCCCCCGCGCCGCGATCTCGTCATAAAACTCCGAAAGGTCCAGCCGCTCCACCAGCGCCCAGATGGCCCGTACCGGATGCTCCTCCGGTACCAACCCCTCCAGGTCCACCGGCTGCAAGGAAAGCTGGTTCCGGACCGGTTCCACCACCCGCGGCTTGGCGTTCTCGTTCACGCCTCCGAGAAGATCACGGCCACCGCCTCCCAGTCCATGGGACGCCGGCCGATTCCTTCACGGTCTCTCAGCGCTCCTGGAACGCCGGGGCCACGCGCGGGACGAGCCCGAGGTCGGCGGCCTCGGCGAGGAAGCGGCGCACCGCCTCCTTGCCGGCCGGCCCGGCGTCGCGGGTCCACTCGTTCACGTACATCCCCACGAAGCGGTCGGCCTTCTCCCGGTCGAGGTCGCGCGCGAACCCCATGGCGTAGTCGAGCGCCACCGGCCGGTGGTCGAGCCCCCAGGCCACGGTCTCGGCCATGACCCGGGCCAGCGTCCGGCGCACGTCCTCCGGGAGGTCGCGGCGCACCGCGTTCATGCCGAGCGGGAGCGGGAGGCCGGTGCGCTCCTTCCAGCTCGCCCCCAGGTCCTCGACCACGCGGAACCCCTCCTCGCGGGCGGTGAGCTGCCCCTCGTGGATCACCAGGCCGGCCTCGGCCTTGCCCATCTTCACCATGCGTCCCACGTCCTTGAAGTCCACGAACATGGGGTCGAACCCGGGGATGCGCATCCGGAGGGCGAGGTAGGCGCTGGTCCACTCCCCGGGCACGGCGATGCGCGCCCGGCCGAGCTCCTCGAGCCGGCCGAACTGGGAGGCCGGGCTCACGATCACCGTCGGACCGTAGCCGTCGCCGAAGGAGGCGCCGGCGTCGAGGAGCAGGTAGCGGTCGGCGACGTGCGCGTAGGCGGCCACCGAGACGGCGGTGACGTCGTACCGGGCCTCGCGGGCCAGGTGGTTCAGCGTCTCGATGTCGGCCGTCTCCTGCGTGAAGGCGAGGCCGTCGGCGCGGACCGACCCGTTGAACAGCCCGCAGAACATGAACGCGTCGTCGGAATCGGGGCTGTGCGCGACCCGGATCGTGAGCGGCATGGGCGCACTCATATCTTTCAGCGATCATTGAAACAAGGGGCGGAAGGGAGTAGATCCCGCGGACCCATGGCCTACCGATCCCTGCGGGATTTCCTCGATCGACTGGAGCGGGCCGGCGAGCTCGTGCGCGTGAAGGAGCCGGTCTCGCTCGTGCAGGACATGGCGGCGCTCGCCGACCGGGCCGCGAAGCAGCAGGGGCCGGCCTTCCTCTTCGAGAAGCCCTCCTCGGGCGCGATGCCGGTGGCGATGAACCTCTTCGGCACCCGCCGGCGCGCCGCCTGGGCGCTCTCCTGCGAGGACGTGGAGGAGCCGGCGAGCGAGCTGCGCGCGCTCCTCAAGATGGCGCCGCCCCAGGGTCTCTGGGAGAAGCTGAAGATGATCCCGAAGCTCGGGAAGCTGGCGGCGCTCCCGCCCCGCCACGTCTCCTCGGGGCCGGTGCAGGAGATCGTGGACCGCGAGCCCGACCTGGGCTCGCTCCCCGTGCTCACCACCTGGCCGCACGACGGCGGCCCCTTCATCACGCTGCCCCAGGTCATCACCCGCGATCCCGAGACCGGGCTGCGCAACGTGGGCATGTACCGCTGCCAGGTCATGGGGCCCCGGAAGCTCGGCCTCCACTGGCAGCTCCACAAGACCGCGCACGCCCACTGGCGCGCCTACCGCAAGCGCGGCGAGCGGATGCCGGTGGCCATCGCGCTCGGCGGCGACCCGGCGCTCACCTACTGCGCGTCGGCGCCGCTGCCGCCGGGCATCGACGAGTACCTCTTCGCCGGCTTCCTGCGGAAGGAGTCGGTGCACCTGGTGAAGGGCGTCACGGTCGACCTCGACGTGCCGGCCGACGCCGACGTGGTCATCGAGGGCTGGGTGTCGGAGCAGGGCGTGGTCCGGGAGGGCCCGTTCGGCGACCACACCGGCTTCTACTCGCTCGCCGACGACTACCCGTTCCTCGAGGTCACGGCCATCACGCGGCGCCGGGACGCCGTCTACCCGGCCACCGTCGTCGGGCCGCCGCCGGTCGAGGACTACTGGATGGGCACCGCCACCGAGCGGCTCTTCCTGCCCATGCTCCAGCTCGTCTTCCCCGAGGTGGTGGACATGGCCTTCCCCCCGGAGGGCGTCTTCCACAACTGCTGCTTCCTCTCCATCAAGAAGGAGTTCCCCGGCCACGCGAAGAAGCTCATGCACGGCCTGTGGGGCTCCGGGCAGATGGCGGCCACGAAGACGCTCGTCGTCTTCGACGAGGAGGTCGACGTCCACGACTTCTCCCAGTGCGCCTGGCGCGCGCTGGCGAACGTCGACGCGCGGCGAGACCTCGTGATCGTGGAAGGGCCGGTGGACGTGCTCGACCACGCCGCGCCGGCGCTGGGGCTCGGCGCCAAGATCGGCATCGACGCGACGAAGAAGTTCCTCGAGGAGGGCGGGCGGGAGTGGCCCGAGCCCTGCGTCCACGCGCCCGACGTGGTCGCGCGCATGGACGCCCTCTACGAGCGGCTCGTGCCCGGCGCGCCGCCTCCCTCGCGCCCCCGCATCGCTCCGCCCCCGGCGGCGAGCTGGACCCCGCGGCGCGGGAGCGGCCCGTGAGCGACGTCCCCCTGCCCGGGCAGGGCGAGCGCGCCCACGCGGTCCGGGCGATGTTCGACCGCATCGCGCCCACCTACGACCTGCTCAACCGGGTCATGACGCTGCGCGTGGACCAGCTCTGGCGCCGCCGGGCGGTGCGGAGGGTCCGGCTCGCCCCGGGCGAGCGGCTCCTCGACGTCTGCGCCGGCACGATGGACGTGTCGGCCGAGGCCCGCCGCCAGTACCCCGAGGCGGTGGTGGTCGGCAGCGACTTCTCCATCCCCATGCTCTCGCGCGGCGCGCGGAAGACCGGGCTCCCCGCCGCCACCGCCGACGCCCTCCACCTCCCCTTCCGCACCGCCTCGGTGGACGCGGTCACCGTGGCCTTCGGCGTGCGCAACCTCGACAGCCACGAGGTCGGGCTCTCCGAGATGGCGCGGGTCATGCGCCCCGGCGCCCGGCTCGCCGTGCTCGAGTTCTTCCGCCCCGAGTCCACCGGCACCCGCGCCTTCCACGGCGCGTACAACCGGCTCGCCCTTCCCGTGATGGGGCGGCTGCTCTCCGCCGACGCCGGCGCCTACCGCTACCTCGTCGAGTCGATGGAGCGCTTCGCCTCCCTGCCCGAGTTCGTGGCCGCGGCGGGGCGGGCCGGCTTCCGCGACGTGAAGGGGGAGCTCCTCTTCCCCGGGGTCTGCGGCCTCGTCACGGGGGTGCGCGCGTGAGGATCGTCGTCGGGGTGGGCGGCGCCTCCGGGGCGCCCTACGCGAAGCGGCTCCTCGACTTCCTGGCCCGGGAGGGCGCGGCGGCCGGCGTCCACGTCGACCTCGTCTTCTCCACCACCGGCCGGCAGATCTGGAGCCACGAGATCGGCGGCGCTCCCGACTACCCGTTCCGCACCTGGAAGAACCAGGACCTCACCGCCCCCTTCGCGTCGGGCAGCGCCCGCTACGACGCCATGGCCATCGTGCCCTGCTCGGCGGCCGGCCTGGCCCGGGTGGCCCACGGCGTCTCCACCGACCTCATCGGCCGCGCGGCCGACGTCATGCTGAAGGAGCGCCGCCCGCTCGTGATGGTCCTGCGCGAGACCCCCATCTCGCTCGTCCACGCCCGCGCCATCGTGCAGGCGGTCGAGGCCGGGGCCTTCGTCATGCCCGCCTCGCCCAGCTTCTACTCGCGCCCGGCCACCCTGGAGGCGCTCCTCGACACGGTCGTGGCCCGGGTGCTCGACCGGCTCGGCATCCCCAACGAGATCATGCGCCGCTGGGCGGGGATGAACCCGCAGGGCTGCGGCGAACCGACGGAGGAATGATGCTCTCTCCCCTCGCACACCGCGCGCTCGAGCGCGACGGGCTCGGCCCCATCCGCGACAAGGTGCTCGCCGGCGAACGGCTCTCCGAGGCCGAGGCGGTCGCGCTCTTCGAGGCCCGCGACCTCCCCGCCCTGGGCGCCCTCGCCAACCACGTGCGGGAGCGGCGGCACGGCGACCTCACCTTCTACAACCGCAACGTGCACCTGAACCCCACCAACGTCTGCGTCGCCACCTGCAAGTTCTGCTCGTTCGCGCGCCCGGACGACAAGCACGCCAGCGAGGGCTACACGATGTCCCTCGACCAGGCCGTGCACCACGTGCTCTCCAAGCGGGAGCTCGGGATCACCGAGGTCCACATCGTCTCCGGCCTGCACCCCGACCTGCCCTGGGACTACTACGTGGAGACGGTGCGCCGCATCCGGCAGGCCTGGCCGGAGCTGCACATCAAGGGCTACACCGCGGTCGAGCTCCACTTCTTCGCCGAGAAGTTCGGCAAGACCCTCGAGCAGGTGCTCCGCGAGCTCATCGACGCCGGCCTCACCACCATCCCCGGCGGCGGCGCCGAGATCTTCGCCTCCCGGGTGCGCCGGAAGATCTGCGACGACAAGGCCACCGCCGAGCAGTGGCTCGAGGTGCACCGCACCGCCCACCGGCTGGGGCTGAAGTCGAACGCCACGATGCTCTACGGCCACATCGAGACGCTCGCCGAGCGGGTGGACCACATGGCCCGGCTCCGCGCGCTGCAGGACGAGACCGGCGGCTTCCAGGTCTTCATCCCGCTCGCCTTCCACCCCGAGCACAACATGATCGGCAAGGCCTTCCCCAAGCCCACCGGCTACGACGGCCTGCGCACCTACGCGGTGTCCCGCCTCTTCCTCGACAACTTCGACCACGTGAAGGCCTACTGGATCTCCCTCGGCGAGCGGCTGGCGCAGGCCTCGCTCTCCTTCGGCGTCGACGACGTCGACGGCACGGTGCTCGAGGAGCGCATCTACCACATGGCCGGCGCCACCACGCCGCAGGCGCTCTCCGAGGCCCAGCTCCACCGGATGATCCGCTTCGCCGGGCGGGTCCCGGCCGAGCGCGACAGCCTCTACAACGTGCTGCGGGTCCACGACGGCCCCGCCGCCGTCTCCGCCGCCGGAGGCGCGCGATGAAGCTCCGCGCACCCGCCGTCACCTTCCTGAACGCCCGCCCGCTCACCGCGGGGCTCGTGGACAGCCCGCGCATCGACCTCGTGCTGGCCGAGCCCTCCACCTGCGCCTCCATGCTGGAGGCCGGCGACGTGGACCTGGCGCTGCTCCCCGTGGGGGCGCTGCCCGGCCGCGACTGGGAGATCGTCCCCGGGCTCGCCATCGGGGCCGACGGCCCGGTGGAGACGGTGGTGCTGGCCGGCGAGGAGCCGCCCGAGGCCTGGGAGGAGGTCTTCCTCGACACCGCGTCCCGCACCTCCCAGATCCTGGCCCAGCTCCTCCTCCGCGAGCGGGGGCTCACCCCGCGCTTCACCCACATGCCGGCGCTGGAGGGGCTCTCCCGCGCCGTGGGGCCGCGGGGGGCGCTCGTCATCGGGGACCGGGCCTTCGGCGTGAAGAAGAAGGTGGTCCTCGACCTGGGGCGGGAGTGGAACCGGCTCACCCGGCTCCCCATGGTCTTCGCCGTCTGGGCGGCGCGCCCCGGCGTGCTCGCGCCGGAGGACGTGCAGGAGCTCGTCCGCGGCGCCCAGGTGGGGCTCGGCATGCGGACCGAGCTCGCCCAGCAGTACGCCCGGGAGACGGGCGGCGATCCCGAGCACTACCGCCGCTACCTCACCCAGCGCATCCGCTACGGCCTCGGGCCCCACGAGCTCGAGGGCATGGAGGCCTTCCTCTCCCGCGCCGCCGACGCCGGCCTCGCCCCCCGGGCCACGCTGCGCTTCGCCGACGACGTGGTGCGGAGCCGCCGCATCCGCCGGCTCGTCTCGGTCGACACGGCGCTCCAGAAGGGGGCCGACGGGGAGCGGCTCGACGCCGACGAGGCCGAGGCGCTCGACGAGAAGGCCCCGCTCCTCGAGCTCGGGCTGGCCGCCGACCTGCGCCGCCGGGCGCTCCACCCGGAGGGCGTGGTCACCTACATCGTGTCGCGCAACGTGAACTACACGAACGTGTGCACGACCGCCTGCTCCTTCTGTGCCTTCTACCGGCCCCGCAGCCACGGCGAGGCCTACGTGCTCGACCGCGGCCAGATGGCCCGCAAGATCGAGGAGACGCTGGCGCTGGGCGGCATCGAGATCCTGCTGCAGGGCGGGCTGCACCCCGACCTCCACCTGGAGTGGTACGAGGACCTCTTCCGCTGGGTGAAGTCCACCTACCCGGCCATCAACCTGCACGCCCTCTCCCCCGAGGAGATCTGGCACATCGCCCGCACGAGCCAGCTCCCCCTCGACGCCACCATCGAGCGGCTGGTGGCCGCCGGGCTCGACTCCATCCCGGGCGGGGGCGCCGAGGTCCTCGACGACGAGGTCCGCCGCCGCATCGCCCCGCTGAAGTGCTCCACCGACGAGTGGCTGACGGTGATGCGGGCCGCGCACCGGAAGGGGCTCCGGAGCACGGCCACGCTGATGTTCGGCGTGGGCGAGGAGGCCCGCCACCGGGTGAACCACCTCGTGCGCCTCCGGGAGCTGCAGGACGAGACCGGCGGCTTCACCGCCTTCATCTGCTGGACCTTCCAGCCCGAGAACACGCGGCTCGACCCGTCCGACAACAGCGCGCACGCCTACCTCCGGGTGAACGCGCTCTCGCGGCTGGTCCTCGACAACGTCCCCAACCTCCAGGCCTCCTGGGTGACGATGGGGGGCGGGGTGGCCCAGGCCTCGCTCCACATGGGCGCGAACGACTTCGGCAGCGTGATGATCGAGGAGAACGTGGTCAGCGCCGCCGGCACCACCTTCCAGATGGACGCGGAGGAGGTGGAGCGGCACATCCGCGACGCCGGCTTCGAGCCGGCCCGGCGCAACATGCGCTACGAGCGGGTGGGAAGCGCCGCCTGAGCCCGTCCCGGGAGCCCGCGTGACCGCCCGCGTCGTCGCCGCACCCTGGGTGCTCCCCGGCCCGGACCTCGCCGCCATCCGCGACGGGGCGGTGGCGCTCGACGGCGACGTCGTGGTCGCGGTGGGGCCGCGGGCGGAGGTGGAGGCCCGCCACGGCGCGGCCGAGGCCGTGGACGCGGTGCTCCTTCCGGCGCTCGTGAACGCCCACCTCCACCTCGAGCTCGGCCACCTCGCCGGCAAGGTGCCGGGCGGGCGCGGCCTCGTCCCCTGGATC